>SCQZ01000215.1 GCA_004299665.1 Jatrophihabitans sp. | reverse complement strand
GTTCAGCGCCGGCATGGCCACGAGCTCCTCGCCGTCCTCGTACGGGGAGGTGACGGTGCGCAGCCCCGGGTAGTACCTCATCACGTCCGATCCCAGCCCGGCGCGGATGGGCAGGAACGGTAACCGGTGCGCCGCGGCGCGCAGGCCCGCGACGACCATCCCCTCGTCGAGCTCGCGTACCGCGACGGCGCCCTGCGTGCGGGCCCGCTGGAAGTGCGGGTCGTAGGGGATCGAGTCGAGGGAGACGAACCCGAACACCAACTCGCGCACCTTCCCGGCGGCGCACAGCAGCCCGACGTCCGGGCCGCCGAAGGAGACGACGGTCAGGTCGGTGACGTCCGTGCGGGCCAGCGCCTGCACCAGGGCCATCGGCTTGCGACGCGAGCCCCACCCCCCGATGCCGACCGTCATCCCCGACCGGACGGCGCGCACGGCGGTGGCGGCGTCGGTCGTCTTGTCACGCATCGCGGCCGGCCACGAAGGCGTCGCGGTGCTCGTCGGACACGCCGGCGAGATTGAGCTCGAAGGTGAAACCCTGCTCGTAGCGGTAGCTGCGGCGCACATCCACCGGGTCGATGCCGTTGATAGCCTCCTTGGCACACCGGATGATGCGGGTGTCCTTGGCCGCGATCTGCGCGGCGACCTCGCGCGCCGTGGCGTCGAGTTCGTCGCGGGGGACCACGCGGTGCACCGATCCGTAGCGGTGCAGCGTCTGCGCGTCGGCGGTGCTCGCGGTGTAGTACATCGCGCGCATCACGTGCTGCGGCACCAGCCGAGCGAGGTGTGTCGCGGCGCCGAGTGCTCCCCGGTCGACCTCCGGCAGGCCGAAGTAGGCGTCCTCGCTCGCGACGACGACGTCGGCGTTGCCCACCAGGCCGATCCCGCCGCCGAGGCAGAACCCCTGCACGGCCGCGACGACGGGTACCGCGCACTCGTACACGGCGGCGAACGCCTCGTAGCAGCCGCGATTGGCGCCGATCAGCGCGCCGAACCCCTCGGTCGCCTGCATCTGCTTGATGTCGACCCCGGCGCAGAAGCCGCGCCCGGCGGCCGAGAGCACGACCGCGTGCACGTCCGGCCGCCGGCCCGCCTCGCGCAGCGTGTCCGCGAGTGCGAACCAGCCCTCGACCGGCAGCGCGTTGACAGGCGGGAAGTCCATGCGGACGCAGGCGACGCTACCCTCCTGCGTGATCTCGATCCCCATGCGGCGCCCTTCAGAAAGCAAGCAAGTGCTTGGTAGGGTAACACGCATGGGACTCTGCGACGGACGCGCCGTCATCGTCACCGGGGCGGGGCGGGGCATCGGCCGCGCCCACGCGCTGGCCTTCGCGGCGGAGGGGGCGGCCGTCGTCGTGAACGAACTCGACGCCGAGGCCGGCGGACAGGTGGTGCGGGACATCCTCGCCGCCGGCGGCCGCGCCGTCGGCAACGCCGACGACGTCGCCGACTGGGAGGGGGCGGGACGCCTCGTGCGGACCGCCCTGGAGTCGTTCGGGCGCCTGGACGTGCTGGTGAACAACGCCGGGTTCGTGCGCGACCGGATGCTCGCCGGCATGGGTGAGGACGAGTGGGACTCCGTGGTGCGGGTGCACCTCAAGGGGCACTTCGCGCCGTTGCGCCACGCCGTCGACCACTGGCGCAGCGAGTCGAAGGCGGGCCGGCGCCCGGACGCCCGGGTGATCAACACCACCTCGGGCGCAGGGCTGATGGGCAGCATCGGGCAGGCGAACTACGTCGCGGCCAAGGCGGGCATCGCGGGCCTCACCGTGATCGCCGCCGCCGAACTGGCGCGGTACGGCGTCACCGTCAACGCCATCGCCCCGGCCGCCCGCACCCGGATGACCGAGGTCGCCTTCGCCGACATGATGGCCGTGCCCGAGTCGGGATTCGACGCGATGGCGCCGGAGAACGTCTCGCCGCTGGTCGTGTGGCTGGGGAGCACGCAGTCCGGCGACGTCACCGGCCGGGTCTTCGAGGTGGAGGGGGGCAGGGTCGGCGTCGCCGACGGCTGGCAGCACGGCGCGGTGACGGACAAGGGTGCGCGCTGGCTGCCCGGCGAA
>SCQZ01000214.1 GCA_004299665.1 Jatrophihabitans sp. | reverse complement strand
CCCGCGCCCAGCACGATCAGCCCCAGGCTGGACAGGATCAGCAGCAGCTCCCACCCGGTCTCGCCGGAGTGCAGCTGGCCGTCGGAGGCGTAGACCCGCACGACGGCGAAGTTCGGCTCGGCCGGCCCCGTGTAGACCGGCAGCTGGATCAGCTTGCCGTCGGCGTAGTCCACCGGCGCGTCGGGGCGGCCGCGGCGGTCGCCGGAGCCCCGGGCCTCGAACGGCGGCGGCACGGTGCCGTCGGCGGGTGCGGGGGGTGGCGCGCCGAGCATCGTCCCGTCGGCCAGCTGCACGCTCACCTCCGCCGCGCCGGACACCGAGCGGATCACCGCCGCCAGCTCGGCGGCGCTGGGGCTGGCGAAGCTGCTGCGGAAGTAGTTGGCGACCCGGTTCGCCTTGTCCTGCATGGCGTTCGTCGCGTTCTGATACACGACGTTGCGGATCAGCACCGCGAGCGGGATCGCGAACGCGAGAACGACCAGCGTCGTCATGCCGAGCGTCAGCAGCAGGATGCGTTTCCTCATGGCGCCGGCGGTCCCGTCACGACCCGGTCACGGCCGCGTCACGGCGGCGGGGCGAGCCGCACGCCCACCCCGCGGACGCTGTGCAGGTAGCGTGGCTGCGCGGCGCTCTCGCCCAGCTTGCGCCGCAGCCACGACAGGTGGACGTCCACCGTCCGGTCCGACCCGCCCCAGGCGAGCTGCCACACCTCGGCCAGCAGGTCGCGCTTGGTGACGACCTCGCCCGCGCGCCGTGCCAGCGCGAGCAGCAGCTCGAACTCCTTGCGGGCGAGCTCGACGGGTTCGTCCTCGAGCGTGACCTCGTAGCTGCGGGTGTCGATCCGCAGGCCCCCGACGGTGATCACCGGATCCTCGTCGGTGCGGCCGCTGCGGCGCAGGACGGCCCGGATCCGGGCGTTCACCTGCGCCGCCGTGAACGGCTTGACGATGTAGTCGTCCGCGCCGAGGTCCAGCAGCCGCACCATCTCGGTCTCCTCGTCGCGGGCCGTCGCGACGATCACCGGGATCTCGCTGACGGCCCGCAGCATGGACAGCACGTCCGAGCCGTCCACGTCGGGCAGGCCCAGGTCGAGCAGCACGACGTCGGGGCGCTGCTCCATCGCCTGGCTCAGCGCGGGCATCCCCGAGGCGACCGAGGCGACACCGTGGCCGAGGTCGCGCAGCGCGCGGGTCAGCGACGTGCGGATGGCCGCGTCGTCCTCGACCACGAGCACCTGTGCCATGAGCCCGCACGCTACCCGTCGCTCAGCCGCCGGTGCGGGTCGTGGCGCCGCCACCCGCACCGCCGGCGCCACCGCCGAACCCGACCCGAACACGGCCCGCCCCGCCCAGGCCCGTGCCACGCAACCCGGCCAGCGGATTGGTGCTGGACGGCAGGGGCGCGCCGAGGTCGGCGAGCACCACCTGCTGCCCCGCGCGCAACCCCGAGGTGATCTGGGTGCGGCCGGTCCCGACGGCGCCGACCCCGACGCGGGTCGTCGTCGTGGTACGGCCGGTGAGCACCGTCACCGTCCTGAGGTTTCCCAGGGCGTGGATCGCGGAGCTGGGGACCGTCAGCACGTGCGAGACCGACGCGACCGCGATCGCCACCGCCGCGCCTGCGCCGTCGAACAGCCGGGCCGACGACGGGTCGAGCAGCACCGTCACCGGGTAGCCGGTGCTGGAGCCGCTGCCCGCGGCGAGCATGCCGATGGCCGAGACCGTGCCGGAAAGCGGCGCCGGGACACCGTCGGCGTTCACGGTCGCCGTGTCGCCCACCTTGACCAGGCCGAGGTCGGCCAGCGACACGGTGGTGTCGACCTCGAACCCGCCGTCGCCGATCACCGTGATCGTGCTGCCGGCGGCGTTCGAGCCGACGTCCAGGCCGATGTTCTCCACCGTGCCCGCAATCGGACTGGTGATCGTCGCCTCGGCGAGGTTCTGCTGCGCGACCGCCACCTGCGCCGCCGCCGAGTCGGCCGCGGCCTGGTCGGCGGCGAGCTGTTCGGGGGTGATCGTCGCGGCCGCGCTGCCGCCGCCGGAGGAGTGGCCGGTGGCCGATCCGGAGGCCGGCACGGTGGCCGCTCCGGTGGCCGGTCGGGTGCTCGAGGAGGTCTTCGCCGCCGCCTGCTCGAGCGCACCGAGAGCGCTGTCGAGCTTCAGTTCGTCGCCGCCGACCGCCTGGGCGAGCGCCCAGGCGCTGCCGGTCGGGTCCGGGTCGAGGCGTGTGACGAGCGCGGTGATCGCCGCTGTACACGAGGTGGGGTCGATCGTCTGCTCGGTGATCACGACCGGGTACGCAGTGCCGGCCGTCCCGCTGAACGTGTAGGTATACACACCGCCGGCCTGGGTGGGCGGGGTCGTCAGGGTGGCTCCGCCGACGGTGATGCCCGCGGCCGTCGTGGTGGTGATCGTGAGGGTGCCGGTGGCGTCGGTGGTGGCGGTCAGCGTCGTCGTGCTAGGGCCGGCGGCGCACGCACCGGCGGTCCCGGTGAGCGCGAGCAGGTCGTGCAGCGAGTCCTCGCCGAGCACGCCGTCCAGTGCCTTCTGGTCCGCCGTGAGCCTGGTCTGCGCGGCCGTGACCGCGCTCGCCGCCGCTGCGAGACCACCCCCGCTCGCGGTGCCCGGGGTGGCCGCGCCCGCGGTGGACGGCGAGCCGGTGAGCGGTTGCGCGGTGGCCGAGGCGGGGGCGGTCCCGGCCGTGGTCACGGTGGTCCCGGCCGCGGTGGTCCCGGCCGCGGCGAGTACCGCGGAGGACTGCCCGCCCTGGTCGCCCGCCAGCCGCTGCTGGTCGGCCGCCAGGGTCTGGTCGGCCTGCGCCAGTTGCTGGTCCAGCGACCCGGTGCCGAGGGTGGCCAGGACCTGCCCGGCGCTCACCCGCTGCCCGAGAACCACCGGGACCGTGGCCACCTGCCCCGGCACCGGGAACGACACCGCGGCCTGGTGCACCGAGCCCAGCGTCCCGACCGAGGTCACCGACTGGGACACCGAGGCGTACTCGACGGCAGCCACGCGGTAGGCGGTTCCCGAGCCGCGGGTCAGGGCCCACGTCGTCGCGGCCGCGACGCACGCGGCGGCCAGCAGCGCCACGGACAGCAGCCGCGCGCGCCGCGCCCGCCGGCGCCGGGGACCGTCAGCCATTGCCGGTCGTCCCGCCGGAGCCGGCGCTGCCGCCACCGCCACGGCCGAACCCACCGCGCCCGAAGCCGGAGGTGCACGCGCCGTCCACCGCGGGGCTGACACCGATGCGGGTGGCGCTCACCGCGCCGGTGCTGGAGGTGGTGCCGGTCGCCGTCACGCAGACCCCGACCGCCAGCGCCGCGGACGTCGCGGGCTGGACCTCGGTGTACGTCGTCGTCGCGGTCGTGTCCACGGTGTCGGTGACGGTGGCGCCGCTCTGCCGGTCGGTCGCCTGCACCGCGATCGAGGTCGCCGTCACCGCGGTGACCGTTCCGCTCACGCCGAGCCCGACGAATCGGGCGCCGGAGCCCGCGCCGGGGGATCGCGTGCCGGTGGGACGCGGCCGCGGCGAGGCACCGTCGCGAGATCCGCCGCCGAAGCCGCGCTGGCACGAGCCGTTGACCGGCTGGCTGATCGCCACCGTCGTCGCGGTGATGGTCTGCGCCGCCCCGGCCGGGGGCCGGCTCGGGGAGGCGCCCGACGCCGGGGCCACCGCTATCGCCGTGACGCATTCGCCGGTCAGGACGGCCGATGCGGCGACGGTGGCGGTCCGGGTGAACCGGGTCGCCGCGCTGTAGGTGACGGTGGTCTGCCCGGTGCTCGGATCCTGCACCTCGAGGCTGCCGGGGGACAGCGCCGCCACCAGGCCGAAGGCGCCGGGCGGCGGCGTCTGGGCGCTCCCGCCACGGCTGCCCGCGACCGGCGACTGCGACGGGCCGGCCGCCGCCTTGGGTGTCCCGGAGCCGCTGCTGCCGCAGGCGGCGAGCGCCCCGGCCAGGAGCACGGCCGCGCCCGCGACGGCGCAGTAGCGGCAGGTGTTGGTGACGGTCGGGTTCACGAAGATCACTCGCTCCGTAGTGCGTCGATGGGGGCCAGCCGCGCGGCGCGGGTGGCGGGATACACGCCGAAGACCAGCCCGATCGCGATGGACACGGCGATCGCGCCGGCCGTCGCCGTCGGTGAGATGGAGATGGGGTTGCCGATCAGGTGCGGCACGACGATCGCGCCGGCGATGCCGAGGACGGCGCCGAACAGCCCGCCCGCGAGCCCCAGCACCGAGGCCTCCACCAGGAACTGGTTGCGGATCGTCGCCGGCCGCGCGCCGAGAGCCTTGCGCAGCCCGATCTCGCGGGTCCGCTCGGCGACCGACACCAGCATGATGTTCATGACGCCGATCCCGCCCACCAGCAGCGACAGTGCCGCGATCCCGGCCAGCAGCACGGTCAGCGTCCTGTCGACGGAGGTCACCGTGTTGACCAGGGACTGCTGGGCGGTGATCGTGAAGTCCTGGTTCAGGGCGCTGACGCCGTGCAGATTGTCCAGCTCGCTGGTGGCCTCCTGGTCGGCGGCCGAGAGCGTCGAACCCGAGGTCGCCTCGATGTAGATCGACTGCACCGACGTGCGGGTGGACCCACCGAACAGCCGGGTGGACGCCGTCGCCTGGGGCACGATCGCCTGGTCGTCCAGGTTGCTGGTCGAGTCCGACCCCGCCGACGTGAGCACCCCGATCACCTGGAACGGGATGTTGTTGATCGTCACCGACTGGCCGGCGACGTCGGTCGAGCCGAACAGTTCGGTGGCGGTCGTCGGGGCCAGCACGACGACGGCCGCGTCCTGCGCCTCGTCGGCCTCGGTGAGGAACCGCCCGGATGCCAGCGCCCGGGCCCGCACCGAGAGCCAGTTCGGCGTGGTGCCCACGACCGTCGTCGTCCAGTTGTTCGCCGCGGCGGTGAGCGCCTCGGAGCGCTGGGTGATCGGGGCCACCGCGGCGATGTCCGGCGCGGCCACCTTCGAGCCGAGCGCCGTCGCGTCGCCGACGGTGAGCGTCGAGGCCGAGCCGAACCCGCCGCGCACGCCGGCACCGCTGGTGGAGCTTCCGGGGGAGACGATCAGCAGGTTGCTGCCCAGCGCGTTGATCTGCGCGCTGACCTGACCCTGCGCGCCCTCGCCCAGGCCGACGGTGAGGATGACCGCCGCGATGCCGATGAGGATGCCGAGCGTGGTCAGCGCGGAGCGCATCCGGTGGGTGCGGATCGCGTCCCAACCGGTGCGCAGCGTCTCCAGCCATGTCACGGGGCCCGCACCCCCGCGGTGGCCTCGTCCGCGACGATGCCGCCGTCGCGCACCACGACCCGCCGGGTCGCCTGCGCGCCGACCTCGGCCTCGTGGGTGATCAGCACGATGGTGCTTCCGCCGTCGTGCAGGTCCCGCAGCAACGCGAGCACGTCGGCGGTGGCGGTGGAGTCCAGGTTCCCGGTCGGCTCGTCGGCGAGGATCAGGGCCGGTTCGGTGACGACGGCCCGCGCCACGGCGACGCGTTGCTGCTGGCCGCCGGACAGTTCTCCGGGCCGGTGCTCGGCCCGGTCGCCCAGCCCGACGCGATCGAGCGCGGCCAGGGCGCGGCGGCGCCGTTCGTCACGCCCCACCCCGGCGTACAGCAGTGGCAGTTCGACGTTGCGCCACGCGGACTGGGACGGCAGCAGGTTGAACTGCTGGAACACGAACCCGACGCGGCGGTTGCGCACCTGCGCGAGTTCGACCTCGCTCATCTCGCCCACGTTCTCGCCGGCGAGGTGGTAGCTGCCCGAGGTCGCCACGTCCAGGCAGCCGACGATGTGCATGAGGGTCGACTTGCCGGATCCGGACGGCCCCATGATCGCCGTGTACTCGCCCGGGCGGATCTGCAAGGTGATCCCCCGCAGCGCGTCCACCGACAGCGACCCGTTGCGGTAGGTCTTGCGGACGCCGACCAGGTCGATCAGCGGGGCGCTCACCCGCCGCCCCCGCCGAAGCCGCCGCCCCCACCGAAGCCGCCGCCCCCGCCGAAGCCGCCGCCCCCACCGAAGCCGCCGCCCCCGCCGAAGCCGCCCCGCCCGCCGGTGCCGCGGGTTCCACTGGTCCCGGTGCCGGTGGTGGTGCGGCGGGTGATCGCGACCTGCACCTGCTCGCCGGCGGTGAGGCCGGAGAGCACCTGCGTCTGCCCGCCCGAGGACGCCCCGACCGTGACGGTCCGGGTGCTCCTGGCGGTGCCGTTCACGACGGTGACGACGGTGTTCGAGCCCTGCAGGTGCAGCGCCGCCGTGGGGATCTCGAGCACGTTCGTGAGTTGCCGGTAGATCAGGCTGACGGTCGCGGTGTCGCCGGCGTGCAGGCCGGCCGGGTTCCCGGTCACCGCAATCGTCACGGGGTAGGTCGCCACCCCGGAGGTCGAGGACCCGATGAGGCCGACCGAGGAGATCGTGCCGTAGACGACCGCCGGCGACGCGCCGGGGACGATCTGCGCCTGGTCCCCGATCGCCAGCAGCCCGACCTGGGTGTCGTCCACGTCGGCGTCCACCACCCAGGAGTCGGTGCTGATGATCAGGAACTGGGCCGTGGACGAGGAGGACGACGTGCCGGTGCCGCCGCCCGCGCCGCTGCCGCTCCCCGACCCGCCCGAGCCCCCGGACCCGCCGCCGGATCCGCTGACCTGCTGCCCGACGTTGATGTCGGTCGAGGCCACGACCCCGTCGATGGGGGAGGTCAGCGTCGCCTCCGACAGCGCGGTCTGCGCCGCGGTGACCTGACCCTGCGCCGCGGTGACCGCGGCCTGATCGGCGCTGAGCGTCGTGCTCGCGGCACTGTTGTCCGTGTCCATCGTCAGCCGCGACTGGTCCGAGGCGAGGCTCGCCTG
>SCQZ01000213.1 GCA_004299665.1 Jatrophihabitans sp. | reverse complement strand
CTGACCGCCCTGGCCGGGCGGCTGTCCGTCCGGTCATCCGTGCAGCGCGCCCTCGACGGTCTGGACGCCTACACGCTGCAGGTCCTGGCGGCCGTGATGCACGGGGACGCCGGTCCCGACGGTCACGACCCCGCCTTCGGTGACGC
Organism: Jatrophihabitans sp.; assembly: GCA_004299665.1. Classification (GTDB taxonomy): domain Bacteria; phylum Actinomycetota; class Actinomycetes; order Mycobacteriales; family Jatrophihabitantaceae; genus FW021-bin43. The sequence continues at coordinate 5,268 of SCQZ01000213.1, read as the reverse complement.
CCTCGCCGATCTGCGCGCCCTCGCGCTGGTCTGGGACGACGGAGCGCGGCCGCGCACGGTCCCCGGCGTCGAGGACCTGCTGCGCGCCCGGCCGCCCGCGCCGGCCGCGGCCACCCGCCCGCCGCTCGCCTCCAGCGCCCGCCCGCCCGCCGAACTGGACCGCGCCGGGGGCACCGGGGTGCTGGAGGCCCTGCGGCTGGTGGCGGCGCTCGCCACGTCCTGGACGGCGCGCCCGCCCGCGCAGCTGCGCTCCGGGGGGGTCGGCGTGCGCGACCTGCACCGCACCGCCCGGGAGCTGGCCGTCCCCGAACCGACCGTCGCGCTGCTCGCGGAGACGGCGTACGCCGCCGGCCTGCTCAACGCCACCCACGAGTACGAGCCGGCCTACCTGCCCACGCCCGAGTACGACGAGTGGCTCGAGCGTCCGCCGGCCGTCCGGTGGGGGGTGCTGGCACACGCCTGGCTGACGATGACGCGGCACCCGGCCGCGGTCGGCCGGCGCGGCGACCGGGACCGGGTCGTGGCGATGCTGGGTCCCGACGCCGAGCGGGGCACGCTGCCCGCACTGCGCCGCCGGGTGCTCGCCGTGCTGGCCGAACTCGCCCCGGGAGCCTGCCCGGACGGGCCCGAGCAGGTGCTGGCCGAACTCGCCTGGCGCGCCCCGCGCCGTGCCGCCCTGGACGGACCGCCGGCCGCGGCGATCCTGGCGGAGGCCGACCTGCTCGGTATCACGGCGGGCGGCGGACTGACCGGCTACACCCGCACCCTGCTGGACGGCTCGCGCGCCGTCGCCGAGCAGGTGCTCGCCGACGCGCTGCCGGCGCCGGTGAGCGAGTTCGTCGTGCAACCGGACCTGACGCTCGTGGTGCCCGGGCCGCCCACCGCCGCGCTGGCCGGCGACCTCGCCCTGATCGCCGACCTGGAGTCCAGCGGCGGGGCGTCGGTGTACCGGATCAGCGCGGCCACGGTGCGGCGCGCGCTGGACGCGGGGCATACCGCCGCCGACGTGCACGCGTTGCTGACACAGGGTTCGCGCACGCCGATCCCGCAGGCGCTGCAGTACCTGATCGACGACGCCGCGCGGCGGCACGGCACGCTGCGCGCCGGGTCGGCCGGCGCCTACCTGCGCAGCGACGACGTGGCGCTGCTGGCGCGCGTGACGGCGGACCGGCAGGTGGCCGCGCTCGGGTTGCGGCTGCTCGCCCCGACGGTGGCCGTGTCGCCCGCCCCCGCGGCCCGGGTACTGGAGGTGCTGCGTGCCGCCGGGTTCGCCCCGGCGGCGGAGGGCCCCGCCGGAGACGTCGTCGCGATCGCGGTGCAGCCGCCGCGCGCCCCGTCGCGGCCGGCGCCGCGCACGTCCCGCTCGCGCGGCGCCGCGCCCGACGGCAGCGAGCTGGCCGCGTTGGTGCGCCGCATCCGCGCCGGCGACCAGATCTCCGCTCCGGCCGGGCGGTTCGACCTCCCGGCACCGATCCCCGGAGTGACCTCCGCGACGATCATGGGACGGCTGCGGGACGCGATCCGCACCGAACAGCTGGTGATGCTCGGATGCGCCGAGGTCGACGGGACGGTCAGCCGGCACACCCTGCTGCCCATCTCCATGGGCGGCGGGTACGTGCGCGGTCACGCGCCCGGGACCGAGCGGCTGCTGTCGTTCCCCCTGCACCGGCTCACCGCGGTCGCGGTGTTGGACGGCCCGGAGGACCGGTGAGCACCGGGCCCACGTGGCGCGTCCGGCTGCCGCTCTGGCTCAAGATCGTCGTCTGGGGCGCCCTGATCGTGCTCTGCTACGCCGGCGCCCACGGCCTGCCCTCCCGGATCGCCGCGGCCGCCCTCATGGCGCTCGCGGTGGCCGGAATCGCGGCGACGAGCCGGCCGCTGCCGGACCGCGCACTGGCCTGGTTGGCGGCCGGCTCGTGTGCGGTGAGCGTGATCACGGTCCTGCTGGCGCCGAACGGGGTCGGCGAGGTCGCGATGTTCGTCGCCGTCACGCGCTTCCCGTACGGGTTCGACTCCCGCGTCGGGGCGGTGTTCACCGTCGCGGCGACGATCGGGGCGGGAGCGGTCGTCGCCTGGATCAGTGGCAGCCCGGCCGCGGCGCTGGCGGGCCTCGGCGTCCCGCTGCTCGTCCAGCGCAGCATGGATCATCGCGCGCTGGTCGCCGAGCGCGACCGCGCCCGCACGCTGCTGGCCGAGCTCGAGGCGAGCCGCGAGGCTGAGGCGGCCGCGGCGGCGCTGCGTGAACGCGGCCGGATCGCGCGCGACCTGCACGACCTGCTCGCCCACAGCCTGGCCGGGCTCTCCCTGCAGGTGCAGGCCGCCCGCGCGATCGCCCTGCGCGAGGGCGCCCCGGCCGCGGTGCTCACCCCGCTGGACACCGCCGCCGCGCTCGCCCGTGACGGGCTGGGCGAGGCGCGGGCCGCTGTCAGCGCCCTGCGCGACCCGGTGACGCTGGGCCTCGACGCGCTGCCCGCCCTGGTCGAGCGGTTCCCCGGCACGGCAACGCTGACGGTCGACGGCGAGCCGGGCGAGTTCGATCCCGGTACCGCGCACGCGGTCTACCGGGCGGTGCAGGAGTCGCTGACGAACGCCGCCCGGTACGCGCCCGGGGCGAGCGTCGCCGTCGCGCTCACCTGGCGGCCGGCCGCGCTGCAGGTGCGGGTCAGCGACGAGGGGCCGCCGGCGGATCGGGCCGTGACGACCGGCGTCGGCACCGGACTCGGCCTGGCCGGGATGGCCGAGCGGCTGCGCGCCGCCGGCGGGACGATGCGGGCCGGGCCGCGCCCGGAGGGGGGCTGGCAGGTGTCGATGGAGGTGCCCCGGTGACGGTGCGGGTCGTGCTCGCCGACGACCAGCCCGTCGTCCGCGACGGACTGGTGCTGCTGCTGACCGCCAGCGGCGAGGTGGACGTCCTCGCCGCCGCGGCCGACGGCGCGCAGGCGGTACGGCTGGTCGCGCAGCACGCGCCCGAGGTGGCGCTGCTGGACCTGCGGATGCCGGGGCTGGACGGCGTCGGCGCCACCGCGGCCATCGTCGCCGAGCACCCGGGCACCCGGGTCCTCGTGCTCACCACCTTCGCCGACGACGACGCCATCCTGCCCGCCCTGCGCGCCGGGGCCGCCGGGTACCTGACCAAGGACGCCTCGGCCGAGGAACTCGTGACGGCGATCAAGGACGTTGCCGCCGGGCGCACGGTCCTCGATCCCGAGGTCCAGCGCCGGCTGGTGGCACTGGTCGCCGCGCCGGCGAGCCCCGCCGGTCCCGGGACCGGGGGGCTGACCCGACGGGAGGTCGAGGTCGTCCGGCTCGTCGCGCAGGGCTTGTCGAACCGGCAGGTCGCCCAGCGGCTGGTGCTGTCGGAGGCGACGGTGAAGACCCACCTGAACCACGTGCTGGCGAAGCTGGACGTGGACGGCCGCCCCGGCCTGGTCGCCTGGGCGTGGCGATCGGGTCTGGGCGGCTCGCCGGACTGACTATGAGCTCACCAGCTGGGCGTCGCGGGAGGCCGGCTGCGCGGCCAGGGCCCGGCGGGTGCGGACCAGCATGATCGCCGTGCGGGCCACCACCTCGCCGAGGGCCATCAGCAGCAGCGCGGCCGCCCACGCCCGCATGTCGATCGCGTGGGCGGTACTCCAGCGGTAGACCGTCGGGCCGCCGGAGTGGGTCAGCCACACGATGAACGCGAACCGGGAGCCCATGCTGAGCACCCAGATGCCGGCCGCGGTCCGACCGGCCCGGACCAGGGCCGCCGGCCCGCCGTCGACCCGCACCCGCGTCGTGACGGCGCTGACGACGCCGAACCCGACGCCGACGACCGTCAGCACAGCGATCAGCAGCAGGCTGTTGCCGCTGGTCGGCACCGCCCTCAGGTAGGTCTTCACGGCCCACGCGATGACCGCGAGCGGCAAGATCACCTGGACCCGGCCGAAGCGGGTCTCGCGGATCTGCCGCAGCACGAGCAGGACCAGGACGGAGTCGATGAGGTAGTCGGTGAAGGTCATGGCACCAGCGTCGCGGGCGGCAGCGCGTCGCGGATCGACCTGCGGGTGGAACCCGGGTGGAGGTTTCGCACCCACCCCGGCCCTGCACCGGCCGCGATCTTCCTGCACTGGCCGCGCTATGGCGCGTCCGGCGCAGGAAGATCGCGCTCAGCGCACGTAGGTGAGCGACCCGACACCGCTCTTGCTGATCGTGAGCCGGTCCCCGGACACCGACCAGCGGACGCTCCCGTCGAGAACCGAGCCGACGAGTTGCCCCACCGGGTCGTACGGGCAGGCCCGGGCGGTGCTGACCAGCGGCCCGATCGTGCCGGTCCCGTTGCCGAACGCGGCGGGGCCGGACATCGAGTTGCACCCGTCGAAGGCGACGATGCCCCCGCGGTCGTCGAAGGCGAGCGTGCGGGTCGCGTACTGCGAGGAGCCGGAGGACACGGCTCCGTCCCCGGTGCCGGTGGTGATCGAGTCCAGTTGCCAGTGCGTGCCGGACAGGACCGCCGGGTCGGTGACCGGCACCGGTGTGCGCCGCGCGGTGTAGACGAGCGTGCCCACGCCGGGCTTGGTCAGCGTGAGCACCGCGTCCTTCACCGTGAACTCGACGGTTCCCGAGAGCACCGCGTCGATCACCGGACGTGCCGCGTTCGGGTCCAGGCAGCCCATGGCGGTCGAGGCGATGTCGCCGAAGCTCAGCTGCGTCCCGTGCAGCGTGACCGGCCCGAACAGGTAGTTGCAGCCGTCGTGGCCCTTGACACCGCCGGCGGCGTCGAACGCGAGGAACGCCGGGCCCGGCGCCATCGCCGTCGTAGTGCCGCCGGATCTGACGGAGACGAGCTGCCAGGTGAGGCCGGTCAGGCCCGCAGCGACAACGCCCCCCGCGGGCGCCGGACGCCGCGAGGTCCCGCCGCCCGAGCGGGTGAGCACGAGACCGATGACGACTGCCGCGACGAGCGCCGCAGCGGTCAGCACGGCGGCGATCCAGCGCCCACGGCGCCGCGGTGGCCCCGGGGCGACCGGCGCGATGTCGACCACGTCGTCACCGGCGGGTGCCGGTGCCCCCCGCCCCGCGATGGCGGGCAGGGCGGCGACATCGACGACCGCACCCTGCCGGTGCTGCTCGCGCCATGCGGCGCCGGCGGCCCGCAGCCGCGCGTCGATCGGGTCCGACCCGGTCAGGTCGTGGTCAGTCATCGTCGGCTCCCAGCTCCGCACGCAGCCGGCGGCGGGCGTCGTGCAGGGTCGATTTGACGGTGCCCGGCGCGCAGCCGAGAACCGC
>SCQZ01000021.1 GCA_004299665.1 Jatrophihabitans sp. | reverse complement strand
CGAGCACGCCGGCCCGGCCGTGCTGCCGTAGCCGCTCCCGTCCCGGCCGGACCCGCCGATGGCGGTAGCAATCGCGTCGTCGGGCGCCCGGATCGCTACCACCACGGCGGTTGACGCGGTCGGGGATTCCTAATATCGTTAGGGAAACCTTCTGAATGTAGGAGAGTCGCCCGTGACGGTAGCGCCCGCCCCGGACCGCCGTCGGCGCCGTCACGAGCAGACGCTCGAGGAGATCGTCGACGTCGCCGCCGCGATCATGGGCGAGGAGGGCGTGGCCGGGCTGAGCCTGGGCGAGGTGGCGCGGCGCATGCAGATCCGCACGCCCTCGCTCTACACCTACTTCCCGTCCAAGAACGCGCTCTACGACGCGCTGTTCTCCCGCGGCTGGGAGCTGCTGAACCAGGCGATGACGACCTCCTGGGAACCGGGCGGCGACGACCCGCACGGATCGCTGCTCGCCGGCGTCCGGGCATTCACGCGGTGGGCCGTCGAGCATCCGGCGTACGCCCAGCTGATGTTCTGGCGCCCGGTACCGGGCTTCCGGCCCTCCCCCGAGGCGTACGCCGCCGCGCTCACGGTGCGTGACGGCCTGCACGCGGCGATCATCGGGCTGCGCGCGGACGGCGTGCTGCGCGCGGACGTCGACCTCGACGAGGCGGCCACCGCCCTGACCGTCCTGGTGTCCGGCGTGATCGGCCAGCAGCTAGCCAACGCGCCGCAGGACGGCTTCGACGACGGCGCGTTCACCGGCCGGCTGCCCGAGCTCGTGCTGATGTACCTGGCCCGCTACGGCACCCGCCCGGATTCACGATCCACGACCCAGGGAGACGATCATGGACACCCGACCCAGCCCGGCCGTCGCCGCGGACCTGCCGCAGACGACGCGGACACAGGCACCGGCGGTGGCGCGGCCGCAGTACGACGCGTTCGTCGCCCAGCTGCGCGACCTCACCGATGAGCAGTGGCAGTTCCCGACGGACTGCGCCGAGTGGAGCGTGCGCGACATCGCCGCGCACGTCGCCGGCGCGGCCGACGAGGGGGCGCACCTGCGGGTGCTGCTGCGTCACATGCGCCGGCGCAAGCGCTACGGCCGCGCCGGCCTCGTCGACGGCCTGAACGACGCGCAGCTCGCCGACCGCGCGGGCGCGACGACCACCCGCGTCGTCGACGACCTGGAACGGCTGGCCCCGAAGGCGATCGCCGCCCGCCGCAGGGCGCCGGGACCGATGCGGCGGCGCACCGTCCCCGGGGCGGACCTGGCGCCCGGGTCGACGTTCGCCTACCTGTTCGACGTGATCTTCGCCCGGGACGTCTGGATGCACCGGATCGACGTCGCCCGGGCGACGGGGTGTGCCCTCCCGGCCGTCGACACGGACGCGGTCGTCGTGGCCCAGGTCGTGCGCGACCTGGGGCGGTTCTGGACGGCCGCACCGCTGGAGCTGGAGCTCACCGGGCAGGGCGGCGGATCCTGGCTGCTCGGGCCGGCGGCGCCGGTCGCCCGCGTGTCGACCGACGCGGTCGAGTACCTCCGGTTGCTGTCCGGGCGCGTCGCGCAGCCCGCCCTGGCCGTCGACGGCGACGAGTCGGTCCGGGGGCCGCTGCTGCGGGCGCGGGTCGCGTTCTGACCCCTGGATCAGCGGATCGTGGGCTCTTTAGCACATTTGCTTCGAAAACTGTCGGAGGCGCGCCCTAACGTCCTGTGCGTGCCGCCGGTCCTCGGGGGGCCGGCGGCACGCAACAGGACTCGCGGCGGGGGCCGGCCGTCAGCCGATCCGGAAGGCGCCGGCCCCCGCGGGCTCGCCCCAGG
>SCQZ01000212.1 GCA_004299665.1 Jatrophihabitans sp. | reverse complement strand
ATGATCGCAGCCGGTGTCGGGGAGACGACTGTCGCGGGGTCGAGGTCGAGGCGTCGAGCCTGGTCCCGCAGCGCGTCGCGGAGTCGATCGAGGTCGGAATGTTCGTTCACACCCGATCGCCTGCCTTTGCGGCGGGCCGTGCCGTCTCGCGTCGTAGTTTGGCCGGCGTTGTGCCGAGCAGTCGTGCGGCGTGCTCAAGCCCGGATACCGCCACCAGCTCGGCCCACTTGTTGACGAGCGAACGTTCCGCCTCGCGCACGGTGGCGTCCGCGCGGGCGACGACCTGGTTCCGTTTCTCGACGACGCGGGCAAGCGCGTTCTGGGCGGCACAGATCGCGCTGACAGCGCGGGCCTCCGCCGCTTGGGCGTCACGCATCCGTTCCCGAGCGCGAACGTCCCGTGGCATGGCGCCGCGCGCGGCGGCCTGATCGGTCACGAGGGAATTCCTTTCTCGATTCCATCGCGGTGGGTTACCGCGCAGTCACCAATCAGGCGGCGCGTCGAACGAACGGCCCGCCAGCGACTCGCGGTCGGGCCGCCCTCCGCCGCTTCCGCCTTCTGCCGCTGCCTGCCATCCGCCGCTACGGACACCAATCTCGGCCCCACCTGACCACCAGCGCCACAGCGTGGCCCCCGGACCACTGCCGCCGTCCCTCTCCCTCCACGCTTCTGGCACTGAAGTGCGGACCGTTCGACGCGCCTCCCCGGGTGGCATGACCGTTTCCATCCGACGACTCAGCCTCGGTGCGGGGTATGAGTACCTGCTGCGCTCGGTCGCCCGCGGTGACGCCGCCGCGAACGCCGCGTCCCCGCTGACGCGGTACTACACCGAGTCCGGCACACCACCCGGACGATTCCTCGGTGCGGGGCTCGCAGGGCTCGCCGACGGGGCGGGCATCCCGGTCGGGACGGTCGTGACCGAGGAGCAGCTGTTCCGCATGGTCGGCATGCTGACCGATCCTGTCACCGGCGAGCCGCTCGGCCGTCGCCCGTCGGCGTGGCCGACTCCCCGCTCTGAGCGGGTCGCGGCCCGTGTGGCTGCGCTCGGACCCGACCTCGGCGATGAGGAGCGCGCGGGAGCGGTCGCGCGGATCGAGCAGGAGGAACGGCAGCGGCAGGTTGTCCGCCCGGTGGCCGGGTTCGACCTGACCTTCAGCGTCCCGAAGTCAGTCTCCGCCGTGTGGGCGGTCGCCGGTCCGGAGACGCAGGCGGAGATTTACCAGGCGCATCAGGACGCGATCGGGATCGCGATCGGTTGGGCAGAACGCAACGTCGTCTTCACCCGAAGCGGGACCAGCGGAGCCGTGCAGGACGACGTCCGCGGGGTCGTCGCCACCGCGTTCGACCACTGGGACTCGCGCACCGGCGACCCCCACCTGCACACCCACGTCGTGGTCGTGAACAGGGCGCAGTCGGTCAGTGACGGGCAGTGGCGCAGCCTGGACTCCAAGACCCTGTTCCGATACACCGTCGCGCTGTCCGAGCTACACGAAGGCGTCCTGGAGGATCTGCTCACCGAGCGACTCGGTTACGGCTGGGACGAACGCGCCCGTGCACATTCTGTCGTGCCGCGGCACGACGTCGCCGGTATCCCGGACGAGCTCATCGAAGAGTTCTCCCAACGATCCGGGCAGATCCAGACCGAGACGGCCCGCCTGATAGCCCGGTGGGCAGCGCAGCACGGGCGCCAGCCGAGCGACGGCCAGATCCTGCGGTTGCGGCAGCAGGCGACGCTCGCCACCCGGCCCGACAAGGAGCAGCACTCCCTCGCCGAACAGACCGACCGATGGCGGGTGAGGGCCCGCCCTTTTGTCGGTGGCGACACCGCCGCGTGGGCTGACAGCCTCCGCGACCGCGTGGCCCTGCCCGCCCTCACCGCCGATTCGCTCGACGCAGGACTCTTACGCGACGCCGCCCGGATTGCTCTCGACGCCGTAGCCCACAAGCGCTCCACGTTCAACCACGCCAACGTCCTGGCCGAGGTGCACCGACAGCTTCACGGCGTCCGGTTCGCCACCGTCGTGGACCGGCTCGCGGTTGCCGAGCGGATGACGGCCGCTGCTCTGGAGCAGGCGATCCGGCTCGATCCGCCGGAGCCGATTCCAGCCGTCGAGCGGCTGCGGCGTCCCGACGGGACCTCACGGCTCGTGCACCGTGGCTCGGAGCACTTCACGACGCAGACGATTCTCGACGCGGAAGACCGCCTGCTTGCCGCCGGCCGCGACAGGGGCGCACCGGGCGCAACCGTGCCGGAGCACACCGCAGCGACGCTGGCCGGTACGCCGGTCCAACTCGGCCCCGACCAGGTAGCGGCGGTCCACTCGATCGCTCAGTCGGGGCGGGTGCTAGATGTCCTCGTCGGGGCCGCCGGCACGGGAAAGACGGCCTCGCTCGCCGCGCTTCGCACCGCCTGGGAGAGCGCGCACGGCCCGGGTTCCGTCATCGGCCTCGCCCCATCGGCCGCTGCCGCCGAAGTCCTCGGCAACGAACTCAACATCGACACCGAAAACACCGCGAAATGGCTGCACGAAGCGCCTCGGAATCCGGAACGCCGACGCCGACTCGACACGCTGCTGGATCGTATGCACACGGTCAGCAGCAGCGGCACCGTCCTCGGCCGGCGTCTGCAAGCTGACCTCCGGGAGACGCAGGCAGAACTCGCGCGCTGGTCAGTGGGCGTTGGACAGCTCGTCATCATCGATGAAGCCGGCCTCGCCGGAACGCTCACCCTCGACGCGATCGTCGCCCAGGTCGCCGCAGCGGGCGGCAAGGTCGTGCTCGTCGGCGATCCGCACCAGCTGTCCGCGATCGAAGCCGGCGGCGCATTCGCGATGCTCGTCAACGACCGCGACGACCCGCCGGAACTCACAGAAGTACGACGCTTCCGTCACGAGTGGGAGCGCGACGCCAGCCGCCTCCTCCGTGTCGGCGACCCGGCCGCCATCACTAGGTACGAGCAGCACGGTCGGATCCGATCCGGCAACCGGGACGACATGCTCGACGCGCTCTACCGCGCATGGAGCGCCGACACCGTCCGCGGACTGCAGTCCCTGATGCTCGCCAACGACTC
>SCQZ01000211.1 GCA_004299665.1 Jatrophihabitans sp. | reverse complement strand
CCCGGGCTGCAGCACGGTGGCCCGCCGAGCGCACTGCAGGTGCGGGCCGCCGAACGTCTCGCCGCTGCGGTGACGGGGCGTGCGGACCTGTTCGCCTGCCGGATCGCCGTCGATCTGCTGCGCCCCGTCCCCGTCGGGGACGTCGAGGTCGGCGCACGACTGGTCCGCGCCGGGCGCGGCGCGGTCGTGGTGGAGACGTCGCTCTCCGCCGGCGGGAGCCAGCGCCTCGGCGGGCGGGTCTGGCTGCTGGCGCGGCACGACACGGCCGCGGTGGCCGACGGGTCCGTACCGCGGCAGGTTCCCGACGCCGCGCCGCACTTCAGCTTCTCGTTCCCGTTCTCCGACAGCGTCGACTGGCACGAGGTCGAGGGCGCCATCACCGTGCCGGGCCCGGCGGTGGTGTGGGCGCGGCCGCGGATCGCCCTGGTGGCCGGTGAGGACTACTCCTCGCTGCAGCGGGCGACGCTGATCGCGGACTCGGGGAACGGCATCTCGGCCACCCTCGACTGGGACGACTGGACGTTCCTCAACGTGGACCTCGACGTCCATCTCGCCCGCCCGATCGTCGGCGACTGGCTGCACATGGCCGCCGAGACGCACCTCGGAACGCAGGGCACCGCCCTGGCGCGCTCGACCCTCGCGGACACGCAGGGCCCGGTCGGTGCCGGCGCGCAGACGCTGCTGATCGCCCGGCGGCATACGGCAGACTGACGCAGGTGGCGCAGGAGGCGGTCGCGGACCCGGTGGCGGCGCCGCCGCGGCACGGCCTGGAGGTCCTGGCCGTCCTGTCGGTGTCGTTCCTGCTCTCGGGCATCTACGCGCTGCTCAGCTTCCTGCGCACCCAGGTCACCATCCCGGGCGGCTTCGCGCACGCGCAGGTGACCGTCGAGAGCCACGCGGTCACGGTCCACCAGTGGCTGGACATCCTCGACGCGCTGGCGAACATCCTCAACGGGCTGGCACCGCCGTTCCTCGCGATCGTGCTGCTGCTGCGCAGCCCCGGGGGTCGCGGGCTCGGCATCGGGCTGGACCGCCTGCGCGCCCGCGAACTGCTGCAGGGCGCGGGCTTCTGCGCCCTGATCGGCATCCCCGGCCTCGGGCTCATCTGGCTCGGGCGCGAACTCGGGTTCAACGCGCAGATCCAGGCGGTGAGCTTCCCGGACGTCTGGTACCGGGTCCCGATCCTGCTGCTGGATGCCTTCCAGAACGGGGCGGCGGAGGAGATCGTCGTCGCCGCGTACCTGCTCACCCGGCTGCGCCAGATGGGGTGGACCAACCAGCGGGCCCTCGCCACCGAGGCGGTGCTGCGGGGCAGCTACCACCTGTACCAGGGGTACGGCGGCTTCGCGGGCAACCTCGTGATGGGATTGATCTTCGGATGGTGGTTCCAGCGGACCCGGCGGGTGGTCCCCCTCGTCGTGGCCCACTTCCTGCTCGACGCGTTCAGCTTCGTCGGCTACGTCTACCTGCACGGCAAGGTGAGCTGGCTCTGAACCACCCGATCTTCCTGCGCCCGGCGCGCCATGGCGCGTCAGGTGCAGGAAGATCGGTTCCGTACCGCGGCGTACCCGGCCAGCGCCACGAAGCCGATCACCGACGCCGCGACCAGCGTCCAGCCGACCCGGACAAGCGGCCGGTCCGCGCAGGCGATCAGCACCACCGCCACGTTGAGCACGACGACCCGCGGCACGGCCGCGATGCCCAGGGCCGCCGTGGTGCGCTTGCCGGCGGCGGGCGGGCCGCCGAGCACCACCGGAATCAGGTAGCTCAGCGCCCCGAGCAGGACCTGCACCACGAAGCCCGCGACGAACCACGGCACCACGTCCGCGACGCGCCCGGCCACCGCCTGCAACGAACCGGGCCGAACGACGGCGACGACATCGGCCACGACGGCGGCGCTGCACCACACGGTGCTCGCGCCCAGCAGCCAGGTCGCCGGGCTGTGCGGCGCGCGCTGGAGACCGGTGCGCACGAACGGCACCAGGAAGTCGATCACCCCCGCCAGGTAGACGACCAGCCCGGCCGCGGCGACCGGGCGGGATCCGGCCAGCAAAGCGGCGGCGGCCAGCGCCAGGCCGGCGCTCGTGACGATCAGGCTGCGCCGGGCCGTGGCCTCCGTCCCCGCCACGATGCGGGTGCGCAGCGCCGTCGGCCACAGCGTGTACAGCGTCCCCAGGACGGTCAGCGTGACCCAGCCGAGCAGGTTGAGGTGCACGTGCACGAGATACAGCCGCCACCACCAGTCGACGGTGGAGGGACCGGCCGCGAGGGCGGACCCGGCCGCGATGCCCGCCGTCACCGCGACGGTGGCGGCCCAGTAGAAGCGCACCGTCGGCGCGAACCGCCGGTTCCGGCCGGCGACGGCCGCGCGGACCAGGGTGAGCAGGTGGGCGAGCAGCACCGCCACCAGCAGCCCGGCCGAGGCGATCACCAGGACCGTCACTCCCCGCTGGACGCCCACCAGCACGCCGACGATGCCGGTGTTCAGCAGCGCCAGCCGGGCAGCGACCGGTGCGGCGGGCAACGGCGGCTGCTGCAGCAGCGTGGTCGCGAAGTGCGCCGACCAGGCGACGATCGCGTTGGTCGCGGCGCCGAGCAGCAGCAGGTGCAGCACCAGCCAGGTCGGCGCCGGTCCCGGCAGGCCGACCAGGAACTCGACCGCCGCCGCCAGCAGGTATCCGGCGACGGTCAGGTTCGCCGCCGTGAGACCGGCGCGCCGCGACGGGCGGCTCACCGAGCCGGGTCGTCGCCCGGGTCATCCTCCGGCGCGGGCAGGTCGCCCTGGACCTGCGAGATGGACGGCGGGTGGGGCAGCGGCGGGACGCCGACCCGCCCGGGACCGCTGCCGGGTTCGGTCAGCCCGGAGTGCGCGGCGCGGGACTCCTCGTCGTCGTCCGAGGCCCGGAAGTCGATCGCCTCGGCCTGCTCGCGGGCCGGCGGCAGGTTCGAGTCGAACCAGCCGGTGGTGTCGATCCCCGGCGCGGCCGCGCCGGGCGCGTCCCCCGCCGCCACGTCCATCCACGACGGCGAGCCCGTCCCCTCCGCCCCGCCGAGCCGCGCGAGCCCCTCCAGCGCCTTGTTGAACTCGCTGGGCACGATCCACATCTTGTTCGCGTCGCCGGTCGCGATGCGCGGCAGCGTCTGCAGGTACTGGTAGGCCAGCAACGCCTGGTCCGGCTGCCCGTCGTGGATGGCGCGGAAGGTGGTCTCGATGGCCTTGGCCTCGCCCTGGGCGGACAGGTAGCGGGCCGCCCGCTCACCCTCGGCGCGCAGGATCCGCGACTGCCGCTCCGCCTCGGCGGACAGGATCGCCGCCTGCTTCTGCCCCTCGGCCGAGAGGATCTGTGCCGCCTTCTGGCCCTCGGCCGTCTTGATCGCGGCCTCGCGCTGACCCTCGGCCTGCAAGATGATCGCGCGCTTGTCACGATCGGCGCGCATCTGCTTCTCCATCGCGTCCTGGATGGACAGCGGCGGGTCGATCGACTTCAGTTCGACGCGCGCCACCCGGATGCCCCACGGGCCGGTCGCCTCGTCGAGCGCGCCGCGCAACTGGCTGTTGATCGAGTCACGGCTGGTGAGTGTCTCCTCCAGGTCCATCGCGCCGACGACGTTGCGCAACGTGGTGATCGTGAGCTGCTCGACCGCCTGGATGTAGTTCGCGATCTCGTAGCTCGCGGCGCGGGGGTCGGTGACCTGGAAGTAGATCACCGTGTCGATTGCGACGGTCAGGTTGTCGGAGGTGATCACCGGTTGCGGCGGGAAGCTCACCACCTGCTCGCGCAGGTCGATCAGCGGCCGCATCCGGTCGACGAAGGGGACCAGCACGGTCAGCCCCGGGGTCGCGGTGCGGGTGTAGCGCCCCAGCCGCTCGACGACCGCGGCACGCGCCTGCGGGACGATGCGCACCGAGCGCATCAGCGTGATCAGGACCACGGCGGCGATGACGATCAGCGCGATGATGCCGGCGTCCACGGCGTCCTCCTGGTGGTCGGCGGCCTTACCCGGCCGGTACGGACGTGACGACGGCCGTCGCCCCGTCGATCAACACCACGCGTACGACGGTACCGGCCGCCACCGACTCGTCGGGGTCGAGCGTGCGCGCGGACCACTCCCCGCCGTGCAGCCGGATCCGCCCCTCCCGGTGATCGACCCGTGCCAGCGCCACCGCCTCCTCCCCCACGAGCGCGTCGGTACCGGTGATGGCCGGGTGGGCCGGAACGAGATGCCGCTTCGCGACCGGGCGGACGACGCCCAGCATCGCGGCGGCGACGACGAGAGCGACGACGACCTGTGCGGCGAGCGGAGCGCCGAACGCGGCGGTGATCGCGCCCGCGCCGGCACCACCGGCACACATGAGCAGGACCAGATCCAGCGACAGGGTCTCGGCTCCGGCGAGCCCCGCCGCCACGATCAGCCAGATCAGCCAGGCGGGCACGCCTCCATCCTGACAGACGGGTGGTCAGGACGTGACGAAGTCGATCAATTCCTCCACGGCCCCCAGCAGCGGCACCTCGACGTCCGCGAACGAGTCGACCCCCGCCAGCACCCGCCGCCACATCTCGCGCGGGTCGCTCACGCCGAGCGCGGCGCACACTCCGGCCTTCCAGTCGGTGCCGCGCGGGACGTCCGGCCACGCGTCGATGCCGGCGGCGGCGGGTTTCACCGCCTGCCAGATGTCGACGTACGGGTGGCCGGTGACCAGGACGTGTGCGGCGTACTCCCGTGGCAGGTCGGCCACCAGTCGCTGCTCCTTGCTGCCGGTCACGAGGTGGTCCACCAGCACCCCCACCCGGCGCTGCGGCCCCGGCCCGAACCCGCGCAGCCGCGCGGCGAGGTGGTCGATGCCGTCCAGGGGTTCGACGACGACCCCCTCGATGCGCAGGTCGTCGCCCCAGATCCGCTCCACCAGCGCGGCGTCGTGGGTGCCCTCGACCCAGATCCGGCCCACGCGGGCGACCCGGGCCCTCGCGCCGGCGACGGCGTAGGAACCGGACGCGGTCCTCGCCCGCGGTGACGGCACCCGCCCGGCCGCGGGCCGCACCAGCGTGACGGTCCGGCCGTCGAGCAGGAAGGCTGCGGGGAACATCGGGAACACGCGACGGCTCCCGAACCGGTCCTCCAGGACGACGGCCTCCCGCTTCTCCCCCGCGTCGACCACGCGGTCCACCCCGACTACCGCCCCGCAGAACCGGCCGTCGGCGGTCTCCACCACCAGCCCGGAGTCCGCGGGAACCTCGGGTACCGCGCGGCGCCGGGCGGGTTCGGACAGGACGTCCCTCTCGTAGCGCACGCCGCCGACGCTAGGTGACGTGACGCGCGCACTCGGGATCGACGCGCCGGGCACCGTCGGGAGCAGCCGACCACGCGCCACCGCCTGCGCCTACCGTGGGCAGGTGACCACGCTGCGCTCCGGTGCTCTGGCCGTGTGGACCTCGGCCTGGCTCGCGGGGAACTGCGCTCCGGACGACGTCCTGACGGCGGCGACGGGCTCGGACGCCCCGCACGCGGTCGCCGGGGCCGACTCCCTGCTGGACGTGCTCGCCGGCTGGCGACGCGCGGGCGAACCCGTGCGGCTCGTCCTGCCCGTCCCGGGCGACGTCCGCGGCGTGCCCAACGAGGCGAGCTTCCGCGCCGCGGCGCTCGATGCGGCGGAGGCGGTCGTGGGGGCCGGCCTCGCGCTCGTGCCCGAGGTGGTCGACCGTCACCCGAGCAGCGCGCCGACGTCGGTGACCTGGCGGGCGTTCGCGGTGCCGCCGACGCCGGTGGACCACCTCGACCCGGCCGAGGCGCAGTCCGAACTCGCCGCCGCAATCCGCGACGCCGCGAGCGCGCTGACCGCGGCTGCGGTGGGCGGCGCGGAAGCGGGCATCGCCGAGGCCCTGCACGATGCCCGCCACGCGGGCGAGCGGCTGCACCTGCC
Organism: Jatrophihabitans sp.; assembly: GCA_004299665.1. Lineage (GTDB taxonomy): Bacteria > Actinomycetota > Actinomycetes > Mycobacteriales > Jatrophihabitantaceae > FW021-bin43. The sequence goes on along the minus strand of SCQZ01000211.1, from coordinate 12,907 downwards.
GCCGGGCCACCCGCCGCGGGCGGTGGCCCTGCTCGCGCAGGCGCACCGGATGCGGGCCGTCCTCGACCTGACCGCACGCGACCCCGTGGGCGGCGCGGTGGACCGCTTCGGCATGTCCGCGCGCGACGCCGCCCTGCGGCCGCTCGCGACGGCGACGCGCCGGGCCCTGCTGGCCGGTTACAACGCGCAGTCCCGCCCCTGACCCTCCCGTCTTCCCCCCCGCTGCGACCACGAACGAGGCCGGATCGTGGTGACAGGAGGGGGGAAGCGCGCCTACGCGGGGTGGCGGGCCGGCGGCGGGCAGCAGTACTGCGGGCACTGAAACCCGCACACGCCCAGCGATCCGACCGTCCTGGGGGCCTCCCCGCGCAGCTGCTCCAGGATCAGCTCCCGGATCGCGGCGACGAACGCCGGGTGGGCGTTCGCGGCGGACGCCCGCGCGAAGTGCATCCCGAGTTCGGCGGCCGTCGCGCGCGCCTCGGTGTCCAGGTCCCACAGCACCTCGACGTGGTCGGCGACGAACCCGGTCGGGCACACCACCACCGCCGTCACCCCGCGGCCGGCGAGCGCGCGCAGGTGGTCGTTGACGTCCGGCTCCAACCACGGGACGCCGGCCGGACCGGAGCGCGACTGCCACACCAGGTCGAACTCGGCCCCGGGGCCCCGCAGCAGCGTCGCGACGAGCCGCGCCGTCTCGTGCTGCTGACGCTCGTAGAGCCCGCCAGCGGGGAGGAACGCGGTGCCCGACGAGTCGTTCATCGTGACCGGGACGGAGTGGGCCGTGAAGACCAGCCGCGCACCGTCGCGCTCGGAGGCCGGCAGCGACTGCAGCGCGGCGCGCGCGCCGTCCACGTTCGCCGCGACGAATCCGGGGTGGTCGAAGAAGTGCCGCAGCTTGACCAGCTCCGGTGCGCCGTCCCCGGCGACCATCCGGGCCTGCGCCATGTCCTCGCGGTACTGGCGGCACGAGGAGTAGCCCCCCGTCGCGCTGGTGGTGAGCACGAGGGCGCGGCGCACCCCGTCGTCGCGCATCGCGCGGACCGCCTCGGCGACGTACGGGTGCCAGTTGCGGTTGCCCCAGTAGACCGGCAGCTCGATGTCGTGCGCGCGCAGGTCCGCCCGCAGGGCGGCGAGCAGCTCGCGGTTGCGGGCGTTGATCGGCGACACGCCCCCGGAGCGCTCGTAGTGCTCGGCCACCTCCTCGAGCCGCTCCTGCGGCACGCCCCGCCCGCGCGTGACGTTGTGCAGGAACGGCATCACGTCGTCGGGCCCCTCCGGGCCCCCGAACGACAGCAGCAGGAAGGCGTCGAAGGGGTCCGCCACTTACACACCCGTCGCGTGGAAGCCGCCGTCGACGTGGATCATCTCGCCGGTGGTGGCCGGGAACCAGTCCGACATCAGCGCGACGGCGCTGCGGGAGACCGGCCCGCTGTCACCGTTGTCCCAGCCGAGCGGCGCGCGGCCGTGCCACGCGTCCTCGAACGTGCTGAAGCCGGGGATGCTCTTGGCCGCCATCGTCCGGATCGGACCGGCGGCGATCAGGTTGACGCGGATGCGGCGGGGCCCGAGTTCGCGTGCCAGGTACCGCGATGCGGACTCCAGCCCGGCCTTGGCCACCCCCATCCAGTCGTACGCCGGCCAGGCGACGCGCGCGTCGAAGGTCAGGCCGAGCAGCGAGCCGCCGGCCTCGCCGTACAGGGGCAGCGCGGCCACGGCCAGCGCCTTGAGGGAGTAGGTCGACACGTGCAGTGCGGTGGCGACGTCCTGCCACGGGGCGTCCAGGAACCCGCCGCCCAGGCATGACGCCGGCGCGAAGCCGATCGAGTGGAACACCGCGTCGATGCCGTCGACGTGCTCGCCCACGCGCGCCGCCAGCGAGTCGAGGTGGTCCTGGTCCTGCACGTCCAGTTCGACCACCGGCGCCGGCTCGGGCAGCTTGCGCGCCACCCGCTCGACCAGCGACATCCGGCCGAAGCCGGTGAGCACCACCCGGGCGCCCTCCTGCTGCGCCAGCCGCGCCACGCCGAAGGCGAGGGACTGGTCGGTGATCACGCCGGTGATCAGCAGCCGCTTGCCGTCCAGCAGACCCATCGCTAGATCCCCATTCCCAGTCCGCCGTCCACCGGCAGCACCACGCCCGTGATGTAGGCGGCGGCGTCCGACGCGAGGAACACCGCCGTCGCCGCGACCTCGTCCGCCGTGCCGTACCGGTGTAACGGCACGCCGGCGAGGATCTCCGCCTTGCGGGCCTCGCCCAGTCCGGCGGTCATGTCGGTCTCGATGAACCCGGGTGCGATCACATTGGCGGTGATCGAGCGGCCGCCCAGCTCGCGGGCCACCGAGCGGGCGAAGCCGATGAGCCCGGCCTTGCTCGCCGCATAGTTGGCCTGCCCCGGCGAGCCCATCAGGGCGACGACCGACGAGACGAAGATGAGCCGACCGCGGCGCGCGCGGAGCATCCCCTGCGCGGCGCGCTTGGCGACCCGGAACGCGCCGGTCAGGTTGGCGTCGACGACCCGCTGGAAGGATTCCGGCGACATGCGCAGCAGCAGCGTGTCGTCGGTGATCCCGGCGTTGGCGACCAGCACCTGCACCGGCCCGAAGCGCTCCTCCACGGCGGCGAACGCGGCCTCGACGTCCGCGTCGGAGGTGACGTCGCACCGCACCCCGAACAGCGGCTCGGGAACCTCGGCGCCGCGGTGGGTGACCGCCACGTCGTCACCGTTCGCCACGAACGCGCGCGCGATCGCCAGGCCGATCCCGCGGTTGCCGCCCGTCACCAGCACCGTGCGCGTCACGGGTATGGACGCTAGCGGATCCGGGCGCGACCGCTGCGCCGTCCCGGCTACCGGCGAGTACGGTCACGCCATGCGCGCGGTCCGGATCACCCGCTTCGGCGGCCCCGAGACGCTCGAGCCGGTCGAGATCGCCGATCCCGTCGCCGGCCCGGGCCAACAGGTGTTCGACGTCCTCGCGGCGGGGGTCAACTACGCCGACACCCACCAGACCGAGGACTCCTACCTCGCCCCGCAGACACTCCCGCTGATACCCGGCGGCGAGGTCCTGGTGCGCGGGCCGGACGGGACGCGGCTGCTCGGGCTGTGCGGCTCCGGCGGGTACGCCGAGCGCGTCGCGCTCGACCCGCGGGCGCTGTTCCCGGTGCCCGACGCGGTCAGCGACGCGCAGGCACTGACCACACTCGTCCAGGGCGCCACGGCCTGGCACCTGCTGCGGACCAGCACCCACCTCGCCGCGGGCGAGACGGTCGTGGTGCACGCCGGTGCCGGCGGCGTCGGGACCATCGCCGTCCAACTCGCCCGCCGCTGGGGTGCCGGCCGGGTCATCGCGACGGCCTCGAGCGAGCAGAAGCGCCGACTGACCCTGGACCTCGGCGCGGATGCCGCGGTCGACTCGAACGCCGAGGACCTCACCGCGGCGCTGCGGGAGGCGAACGGCGGGCACGGGGTCGACGTCGTGCTGGAGATGACCGGCGGCCGGGTGTTCGACCAGAGCCTGGCCGCGCTCGCCCCGCTCGGGCGCCTCGCCGTGTTCGGCATGGCATCCCGTACGCCACCGACACCGCTGGTACCGGCCTCGCTGATGGCACACAGCACCACGGTCGCCGGGTTCTGGCTGGTGCACCTCGTGCGGCGCCCGGAACTGCTGGCGACGGCGGTCACGGACCTGCTGGAACTGATCACCGACGGCACGCTGCGACCGGTCATCGGGCACACCTACCCGCTGGCCGACGCGGCGCTCGCGCACCGTGCCCTGCGGGACCGCTCCTCGGTCGGCAAGCTCGTCCTCGACCCGCGCGCCTGACACCGGGCGGAGTCAGGCGAGGCGGCCGGCCCACAGCATCGAGGCCCCGCCGGCGACGAACAACAGCAGGACTCCCGCGAGCAGGAAGCGCCAGCTGATGTCGCGCCGCTCGATGGCGTACCCGATCTGCGAGCCGATGTCGTGGTACACCGACTCGAGCTCGTTCACCGTCGTGGCCGTGTGGAACGAACCGCCCGTGGCCACGGCCAGCTGTCGCAAGGCCGGCTTGTCGGCGGGCACGGGGATCGTCTGCCCCTCGTAGGTGACGGTGCCGTTGTCGGTGCCGAAGGCGATCGTCGACACGCTCACGTCCGCCTTCTTGGCAGCTTCGGCCGCCGAGGCCAGGGAGCGGCCGATGGTGTTGCCGCCGTCGCTCATCAGCACGATCCGCGCCGGCGCCGGCTTCTCGCCCTTCGGCGTGCTGGTACGGGTGAAGACGTTGATCGCGTCGAGGGCGCTGAAGACGGCGTCGCCGATCGCGGTGTAGTTCTGCAGCCGCAACGCGTCGACACCGCGTTCGAGGGCGCCGCGATCGAGGGTCGGCGGCACCAGGACGGTCGCGGTGCGCGCGAACTCGATCAGCCCGAGGTTGATCCGTGGCGGCAGCAGGCTGATGAAGGTCTTCGCCGCCTGCTGCGCGGCCTTGATCCGCGACGGCAGGACGTCGGTCGCCTCCATCGACAGCGACACGTCGATCGCCAGGATCACGGTGGCGCGTTCCCGCGGGACCTGCACCGCCGCCGACGGCCGCGCCACCCCCAGGCTCAGCACCGTGAGCCCGGCGAGCAGAAGGGCGAAGGTCAGATGCCGGCGCCACCCCGGCCGGCGCGGCGCGACGCTGCCGAGCAGCTGGACGTTCGAGAACCGCGCCACGAACCGCTTGCGCCGCAGTTGCACGACGAGGTACGCGCCCAGCAGGGCCGCGACCGGGACGAGAAGCAGCAGCCAGGCCGGCGAGAGGAAGTGCATCATCGCCCCCCGGCGACGCCGGCGACGAACCGGCGCTGGCCGACCACGAACCGCACCACGTCCGCGATCCAGTCCCGGTCGGTGCGCAGCTGCAGGTGGGCCGCGCCCGCCCGCCGCAGCGCGGCGCTGATCGCGCCGCGCTGGTGCGCGGCCGCGACCGCGTACGCCTCGCGGGTCCGGCGGGATGAGGTCTGCACCTCGAGATGGCGGCCGGTCTCGGGGTCGGAGAACGTGATCAGCCCCAGCGCCGGCAGCTCGAGCTCGCGCGGGTCGACGACCTCGATCCCGAGCAGCTGGTGACGCTGCCCCAGCCCCCGCAGGGTGCGGGCCCACAGCGGCTCGGACGCGCCGTCGGGCACCACCTCGAGGTAGTCCGAGACCACCGCGACCATGCCCCGCCGGCGCGGCGGCCGTCCCAGCCCGGCGAGCATCTGTGCCAGCAGTTCCGGCGAGGCCTGTTCCCCCGCTCCGGCCCGCGGGGTGGCCGCGATCCGGCGCACCAGGTGGCGGGCATGGGCCCGGCCGGCCCGCGCCGGGATGCGGTACTGCTGCGCCCCGTTGCCGACGATCGCCCCGACCCGGTTACCCCCTCGCACCGTCAGGTGCGTCACGGCCGTGATCGCGGCCAGCACCAGTTCGCGCTTCTCGCTGAGCCCGGTCCCGAAGTCCATGCTCGGCGACAGGTCCACGACGAGCCAGGTCTCCAACTCCCGGTCGGCGATCGTCTGGCGGACGTGCGGTGCCAGGGTGCGGGCGGTGACCGGCCAGTCCATGCGCCGCACGTCGTCCCCGGCGACGTACGGGCGCGACTCACCGGCCTCGCTGCCGGGCCCGGGCACCAGCCCCTGGTAGTTGCCCTGCAACAGCCCGTCCAACTTGTTGCGCACCGCCAGTTCCAGGCGCCGCAGCAGCGACTCCCCCGCGTCCAGGGGCAGTGACGGCCCGTGATCGGCGACCGGCGCGGACGGTACCTCAGGCAGAACGCTCACCCCACGGGCCGCTCGGCTGGACCGGCACCGCCGGGCCGTACCCGAGCGGGGATCCCGGCACCGCGGGGACACCGGTGATCGGCCCGCCCGCCTGCTGGCGCGGCGCGACCTGGGGCAGCGCGATGGTCTGCAGCAGCCGCCGTATCGCGTGGTCGGCCGGCACGCCGTCGGCGACGGCGTCGTAGCTGAGCACCAACCGGTGCGCGAGCACGTCGCTCGCGATGTCCAGCACGTCCTGCGGCAGCACGTAGTCGCGCCCCCGCAGCAGCGCCATCGCGCGCCCGGCGGCGACGAGCCCCAGCGAGGCACGCGGGCTGGCGCCGTAGGCGACCCAGCGCGCGACGTCCGGCATCCCGTGCTCGGCGGGGTGCCGCGTGGCCACCACGAGCCGCACGACGTAGTCGACGATCGCGTGGTGCACGAACACCCGGGCCGCGGTGCCCTGCAGCCGCCGCAGCTCCTCGAGCGTGATGACCTGGTTCGCGACCGGTGGCGTGACGCCCATGCGGTAGACGATCTCGCGCTCCTCGGGGGCCGACGGGTACCCGACGGGGATCTTCATGAGGAACCGGTCGCGCTGCGCCTCCGGGAGCGGGTAGACGCCCTCGGACTCGATGGGGTTCTGGGTGGCCAGGACGAGGAACGGCTGCGGCACGTCGAAGCGCCGGCCACCGATCGTGACGTGCTGCTCGGCCATGACCTCGAGCAGCGCGGACTGGACCTTCGCCGGTGCCCGGTTGATCTCGTCGGCGAGCACGAAGTTCGCCATGATCGGCCCGACCTCGGTGTCGAACCGCTCGCTGCTGGCCCGGTAGATGCGGGTTCCGACGATGTCGGAGGGAACCAGGTCGGGGGTGAACTGCAGCCGTGAGAACGTGCCGTTGACGGTGCGTGCCAGGCTCTCCACGGCCAGCGTCTTGGCGACGCCGGGCACGCCCTCCAGCAGGCAGTGACCCTGGGCGAGCAGGCTCGCGAGCAGCCGCTCGACCAGCCGCTCCTGACCGACGATCACGCGCTTGATCTCGAACATCACCCGTTCGAGGGCGCCGGCGTCGCCGGCGGGCGTGTGGACGGTCTCGGTCACGGGCATCTCCTGACGGCGGGGCTGCCCCCACGGTACGGGACCGCGTTACCGTGCGGGGTGTGCCGCCGTTGTCCGACGATGTCCCCGGGGCGCGCTGCTCACGCACCGGCTGCCGCGAGGTCGCCAGCACGGATCTGCAGTGGCGCAACCCCCGCATCCACGACGGCACGCGGGTCAAGCACTGGGTGGCGTGCGACGCGCACGCCGACTTCCTGGCGCAGTTCCTGTCGGTGCGCGGGTTCCTGCTCGCCCGCGAGCCGCTGCGGGCCGACGGGGACGCTCAGCCGCCCAGGTAGGACATCTCCGCGCGGGGGCTGGGATCGTGACCCTGCGCCCGCAGCTCCGAGTAGCGGTCGGTGCGCGCCGCCCAGACCCCGCCGATCGCCTGCAGGAGCTGCTCGTCGGTCGCGCCGCCGCGCAGCAGCCCCCGCACGTCGCGCCCGCGCGCGGCGAACAGGCAGGTGTACAGCTCGCCGACCGCGGTCAGGCGGGCGCGGGTGCAGGACCGGCAGAAGGGCCGGGTGACCGACCCGATCAGCCCGAGTTCCCCCTGCCCGTCGAGGAACCGGTACCGGGCCGCGACCTCGCCCGGATAGGTCGGCTCGAGCGGCTCGACCGGGTGCCGGGCGGACACCCGCGCCAGGACCTCCGCCGCGGGGACGACCTCCGCGCCGTTCCAGCCGTTGGTCGTCCCGACGTCCATGTACTCGATGAAACGGATGACGTCACCGTGCTCGCGCGCGTACTCGACCAGCGGCTCGACGTCGTCCTCGTTGACACCGCGCTTGAGCACCGCGTTGATCTTCAGGGGGCGGAACCCGGCGCTGCGGGCCGCGTCGATCCCGGCCAGCACCTGCGCGAGCGGGATCGCGACGTCGGCGACGGTGGTGAAGCGCTGCGGGTCCAGCGTGTCCAGGCTGACGGTCAGCCGCGACAGCCCCGCAGCGCGCAGGTCCGCCGCCAGCGGCGCCAGCAACGAGGCGTTCGTGGTCATCGCGACGTCCTCGATGCCCGGGACGGCGGCGACCGCGGCGACGAGGGTGGGCAGGTCGCGGCGCACCAGCGGCTCGCCCCCGGTCAGGCGCACCTTGACCACGCCGAGCCGCGCGAAGATCGTGACCAGGCGGGTGATCTCGTCGAAGTCGAGCAGCTCGGCGCGCGGCAGGAACGCGTGATCGGCGCCGAAGCGCTCGCGCGGCATGCAGTAGCGGCACCGGAAGTTGCACCGGTCGGTGACCGAGACCCGCAGGTCCCGCAACGGCCGCGCCAGGCGGTCGAGGACGGGAACCGGGCTCACGCGGTCCACGCTACCGCCTGCCCGCGACGATGATCTCGGGTCCGAGGACCTGCCGGGTCCGGCAAAGGCGCAGGACCGTCGCGATCAGGTGAGCGGGCGGGTGGCTCCGAAGTACCCCCAGGACACCTGGTTGAGCGGGGTGATCTGGATCACCGATCCGCTCTGCGGTGCCTGGATCACGTTGCCGTTGCCGACGTAGATCGCCACGTGGTGGATGCCGCCGATCGTCCCGTCCGAGCTCCAGAACACCAGGTCGCCGGGCTGCAGGTTGCCGACGCTCGGGTGGTAGGAGCCCGCCTGCGTGTACTGCGTCGCGGCGTAGTGCGCCAGGCTGATGTACGGCCCCCACGCGTACATGACCAGGCCGGAGCAGTCGAAGCCGACGATGTTGCAGTCGTTGTACGCCCCGTCGCCCGCGCAGACTCCGTAGGTGGGGCCGCCGGCGTTGCCGCCCGCCCACGCGTACATCCAGCCGAGGTACTGCCGGGCACGGTTGACGGCGTTCTGGCCCTTGTCGGCACTCCAGCTGCCACCGCTGGGGATCGGCGCCGAGCCGTTGCCGGCTGGCGCGACACCTTGCTGCTGCCGTGCGCGCGCGGCCGCCTCGGCCGCGGCGCGGGCGGCTGCCGCCGCGGCGGCGCGGGCCGCGGCGATGCGGGCCTGCTCGGCCTGCCAGGCCAGGAACGCCTGGCGCTGGCCGTTCAGCGTCGCCAGCTGGACGCTCGCGGCGTCCAGCTGGGTCTGCGTGGAGGCCATCGTGTCCTGCAGTTGCTGTTGCTGCTGCCGCGCGGCCAGTACGGCGGCGTCGGCGTCCTTCTTGGCCTGGGCGGCCGCGTCGGCCGCCTGCTTCTGCGCGATGACGGCCCGCTGCGCCGTGGCATCCGCGTTCGACTTCGCCACGTTCGCGCGCTGCAGGTTGTCGATCGCGCCGATCTGGTGGGAGGCCTGGTACTGGGTCAGGGCACCCTGCTGCAGCAGGGCGTTCGGGTCGGGCGCGGTGAGCAACGAACCGGTCATGCCACCGATCTGGCCGCCCATGTAGGCGGCCTGCGCGTACGCGACGAACTCCTGCTGGGCGCTGCGGACCTGCTGCTGCGCCGCCTGCACCTGGGTCCGCGCGGTCGCCGCGTCCTGCCTGGCCTGCTGCAGCAGTTGCAGGGAGTAGGCCACCTTCTGCTCGGCCAGCTCCTGCTTGGCCTGCAGTTGGGCCAGTTGCGCCTGCATCGTGGCGATCTGGGCGTTCAGGGCACCGATCTGGCTGGCCAGCGCGGTCTTCTGGTTCTGCGCCTGCTGGATCTGCCCGTCCGTCGGGTTCGGGGGCGGATCGGCCTGGGCGGGCCCCGCGCCCGGCACGACCAGGAGGGAACCGGCGGTCAGGGCGGCGGCGAGCGCCGACACGGCACGCCAGCGGCGGATCGGGATCGGGCGCAACTGCACGGCATGCACTCCTCGAACGGCCTGCGCAGGGGTCCGTCACAGACTGCCACTTTTGTCACACGAGCGCCAGGCTTCACGCTGGAAACTTTCGCACCATCACCCAACATGAACCTTACAAGGGCAGTCGCTCTCCCGCCGCCACGGGCGGTTCGGGCTCCGGCAACGCCGCACCGGCACCTGCGGACGCCCGCCGGCGCGACCACCACGCCTCCAGCCGCGACAACCCACGGTGCACCCCGACGGCGTACACCGCGCCGAAGAGGATGTCGATCACGTAGTGCTCGCCGGTGTAGACCAGCGTGAGCCCCATCGCCACCGGATACAGGTACAGCACCCAGCGCCAGCGCCGCGCGACGCGGTCCGCGACGAACAGCGTGGCCAGCAACGAGAAGGCGAAGTGCAGCGACGGCATTGCCGCGACCGGGTTCGAGCCGCCGGTCTGCCCCTCGACGAGCAACCGGTGCGCGAACGAGGCGTGCAGGTACTCCCAGCCGCGGGCCGAGATCCGGTGCACCGGGCCGATCACCCCGTCCCGCGAGGCGAGCCACGGCGGCGCCTCCGGGAACACGACGTAGGTCAGCAGCCCGGCGAACGACAGCGTGATCACGCGGGCGATGTAGCGCAGGAAGTTCGGCCGAGAGCGCATCCAGTACAGCGCCGCCAACAGCGGCGTGAGGATGAAGTGGGAGGTGTAGACGAGCGTGACGAGCGCGTCGTACAGGTGCACGTGCACCGGGTCGTACAGGTGCTCCTGCAGCCACACCGTCGGGACGGAACCCCCGAACAGCGCGGACTCGAGGTGGGCGACGTCCGCGACGTGCACGGGTGCCCCCACCCGGTCCGCGAGCGAGCGCGAGTGGTCGTAGGTCATCAGCACGACCGTGAAGGGCAGCCAGTCCATGCCGACCTGCAGCAACCGCCGCCACCCGCGGCCCAGGCAGTAGATGCCCAGCCCGGTCACCGCCAGGACCGAGAGCGACCCCCGGTCGGTCGGGACGCCGTTGCTGACGATCTGGTAGAGCAGCACGGCGAAGTACACAGTCGCGCAACTGCGGCGGATGCGCGGCCACCCCGCGGCGTCGACCGCCCGCCCGGCGACGCGCGCCGCGGACCGCACGGCCGTCTGCGCCATCGCCCGGTAGCCGGATGCGACGGGAGCGACCACGTCCCGGAGACTACCGGGCGCCCGTGATATCTTGACGTCAAGATATCTGCACGGTGGGAAGGCGCACAGATGACGGCACGCAGCATGGACAGCTTCGGGGCCCGCGACAGCCTGCAGGTGGGCGGGCGCCGGGTCGAGTACTTCCGCATCGCAGCGGTCGACGGGGCGCAGCAGCTGCCCTTCTCGCTCAAGATCCTGCTCGAGAACCTGCTGCGCACCGAGGACGGCGCGAACACCACCGCGGACCAGATCCGCGCGCTCGCGGCCTGGCGGCCGCAGGACGCGCCCCGCACCGAGATCCAGTTCTCCCCCGCCCGCGTGGTCATGCAGGACTTCACCGGGGTCCCGGCGATCGTCGACCTGGCGGCGATGCGCGAGGCGATGGCGGGCCTCGGCGGCGACCCGACGAGGATCAACCCGCTCGCGCCGGCCGAACTCGTCATCGACCACTCCGTGATCGCCGACCGGTTCGGGACGCCGGACGCCTTCGCCCGCAACGTCGAACTCGAGTACGAGCGCAACCGCGAGCGTTACCAGTTCCTGCGCTGGGGGCAGCGCGCGTTCGACCGGTTCAAGGTGGTCCCCCCGGGCACCGGGATCGTGCACCAGGTCAACATCGAGTACCTGGCGCGCGTGGTGTTCGAGGACGGCTCGCTGGTGTACCCCGACACGCTCGTCGGCACCGACTCGCACACGACGATGGTCAACGGCCTCGGCGTGCTGGGGTGGGGCGTCGGCGGCATCGAGGCCGAGGCGGCGATGCTGGGCCAGCCCGTCAGCATGCTGATCCCCCGGGTCGTCGGCTTCAAGCTCACCGGCGCCATGCCCGAGGGGTCGACGGCCACGGACCTGGTCCTGACCATCACCGAGATGCTGCGCCGGCAGGGCGTGGTGGGGACGTTCGTCGAGTTCTACGGCGAGGGCGTCGCGTCGGTCCCGCTGGCCAACCGCGCCACGATCGGCAACATGAGCCCCGAGTACGGCTCGACCTGCGCGATCTTCCCGATCGACGACGAGACCTTGCGCTACCTGCGGTTCACCGGCCGCAGCGCCGATCACATCGCCCTCGTCGAGGCGTACGCGAAGGCGAACGGGCTGTGGCACGACCCCAGCGCCGAGCCCGTGTACTCGGCGACGCTCGAACTGGACCTGTCCACCGTCGAACCGTCGCTGGCGGGCCCCAAGCGCCCGCAGGACCGCGTGCTGCTGAAGCAGGCCAAGCCGAGCTTCCGCCGGGCACTCGGCGCGTACGTCGGCGGCGAGCCCGATCCGGCCGGCGGGCGTGCGTCACACCCGGCGCACGTGCGCCTCGACGACGGCTCCGGCTTCGACGTCGACCACGGCGCGGTGGTGATCGCGGCGATCACCTCGTGCACGAACACCTCCAACCCGTCGGTGATGATCGGCGCCGGGCTGCTCGCCAAGAAGGCCGTCGAGAAGGGGCTGACCCGCAAGCCCTGGGTCAAGACCTCGCTCGCCCCCGGCTCCAAGGTGGTGACCGACTACTACGACCGCGCGGGCCTGACGCCCTACCTGGAGAAACTCGGCTTCAACCTGGTCGGCTACGGCTGCACGACCTGCATCGGCAACTCCGGGCCGATCATCGACGAGGTGTCGGCGGCGGTGAACGAGAACGACCTGGCGGTGACTGCGGTCCTGTCGGGCAACCGCAACTTCGAGGGACGCATCAACCCGGACGTCAAGATGAACTACCTCGCCTCCCCGCCGCTCGTGGTGGCGTACGCGCTGGCCGGCTCGATGGACGTCGACCTGCTGCGCGAGCCCCTCGGCACCGGCGCGGCCGGCGAACCGGTGTACCTGCGCGACATCTGGCCCTCCGCGCAGGAGGTCCAGGAGACGATCGACCGCGCCATCGCCGCCGAGATGTACACCGACCGGTACGCCGACGTGTTCGCGGGCGACGCCCGCTGGGCCGAACTGCCCACGCCCGGGGGGAGCACCTTCGCCTGGGACCCGGACTCGACGTACGTGCGCAGGCCGCCGTACTTCGACGGGATGGGGGCCGAACCGGAGCCGGTCAGCGACATCGTCGGGGCGCGGGTGTTGCTCAAGCTCGGCGACTCGGTCACCACCGACCACATCTCCCCCGCCGGCGCGATCAAGACCGACTCGCCCGCCGGCAG
>SCQZ01000210.1 GCA_004299665.1 Jatrophihabitans sp. | reverse complement strand
TCGTTCTTGCGCCGGTGACTGCCGCGCGTCGTGGTCGGGGCGGCGGTGGCGGAGGTGGGGGTGGCGGTGGACGAACCCGGATTCGACGGCGACGCGGCGCTGCTCAGGGCGAATGCGCCCGCGCCGGTGCCGGCGAGCACAGCGGCGCCCACGGCGCCGAGAACGACGGTGCGGAACATGGCGATCGGACCTTCCTGGGTGATCGGGGTGTCACCGCGATCGTCGGCCGCCGGGGTCAGGGTCGTGCCATCCGGACATCAGCGTTCGGTTCGGGCCCGCTGCGGCGTGCCCCACCCGGCGCCCGGCCTGTCGGCGCACACCCCCGGCGCTCTCGGCATACTCGTGCGCACGATGAACGATCTCGCCGAGCACGCGCTGCGCGCCCTGGACGCCGGTCGGCGCAAGCTGATCGCGCACCCGTTGCCCGCACTTGCCGGCGCGGGCTTCGCCTGCGCCGCGCTGGTGGTGGTCACCGGCGGGCGCATCGGCGCGAGCCCGTCGACGGTGCCGCTCGACGGATGGCTCGGGCTGCAGCCCACCGAGCGACCGGGCTCGACCGCGCTCCTCGGATCGCTCATGTTCGGCGGCATCGTCGCGCTGCTGCTGCTGTGGGTGGTGACGGTGCTGCTGCTGCACCGACGCACGTACCCGCCCCGGACGCCGTGGGCGCTGGCCGCCGTGTGGGGCGCACCGCTCGCGCTCGGGCCACCGGTGCTCTCGCCGGACATCTACCTGAACGCCGGTCGCGGGCTGCTCGCCGCTCGCGGGTTCGACCCGTACCGGGTGGGGGTGAACGCGCTCGGCAACATCCCGCTGCTGAACGCCGTCGACCCGGCCTGGCGCAGCGCGCCGAGCACCGCGGGCCCGCTCGGCACCCTGCTGCAGCACGCGGTCGCGTTCCTCGGCGGCGACAACGCGATCGGGACGGTGATCGGCCTGCGCCTGATCGGCGTCGGGGCGGTGATCGGTATCGGCCTGCTCGCGGCCGAGTTGGCCGGCCCGCTGCGCTCCACCGGCCTGGGCCTGACCGTGCTCAATCCCGCGCTGCTGCTACTGGTCGTCAACGGCGCCCACCTGGACGGCGTGCTGGGCGTGCTGCTGCTGGGAGCCCTGCTCGCCTCGTCGCAGCGACGGCGCGTGCTCGCCGTGGTCCTGGTCTGCGCGGCCGCGGCCCTCAAGCCGGTGGCCCTGGTCGCCGTGCTCGCGGTGCTCATCGCCCACGCGACGGGCCGCCGCGACCGCGTCTCGTGGCAGATCGCCGCGCGGGACGGTGCCCTCGCCGCGGTCTGCCTGGTGGGCTTCACCTTCGCGGTCCCCGACGGGCTGGGGTGGGTCCGCAACCTGCCCACCGTCGTGCGCGAGCACCTGCCGTTCGCGCCGTCCAGCGTCCTGAGCGAGGTCATCGGCCCGATGGTGCCCTCGGCCTCCTTCGACGACCTGCAGGCCGGCGGGCGGGTGACGGTGGTGCTGGCCGCCGTCGTGATCATCGCGTGGCTGCTGGCCACCACCAGGCACCGCACCCTCGACCGCACCGTCGGCTACGCCCTGCTCACCGCCGCCGTGCTGGCGCCGGTCGTCTATCCCTGGTACCTGCTGTGGGCGGTCTGCTGCCTGGCGCCGGCGGCCGTCGGCATCCGGCGGGACTGGGTCGTGGCGCTCAGCGCGGTGGCCTGCGTGCTCACGCCCTCGGGCTTCGCGACCGCCACCGCCGAGCACGTCACGCTGGCCGCGCTCCTCCTCGTGGGGCTGGCGTTGCTGCCGACGCTGGTGACCCACTCGGCCCGGCGACGGCGGGTGTCCGGGGTGTGAGGATCAGCCGCGTGCCCCGCGCCGGCACCGTCGTGACGTTGCGGGTCCGGCTGCGCTCCGGGGGCCCCGCCGGGGCGATGTCGAGGCCGGCGAGCACCGTGGTCAGGACCGCCTGGGCCTCGACCGCGGCGAGCCCGGCGCCGAGGCACCGGCGAATGCCGCCCCCGAAGGGGATCCAGGTCGCCGGGGGCGGGTTGCCGGCCAGGAACCGCTCGGGGCGGAAGTCGGCCGGCGACGGCCACAGCCGGGCGGTGCGGTGCACGAGCAGGATCGACGGGAAGACGACGACCCCGGCCGGGAGGTCGTAACCGGCGACCCGTGCCGGGGCGTTCAGGCGCCGCGCGACGTTGCGGATCACCGGCCGGCGCCGCAGCGCCTCCTTGACCGTCGCCTCCAGGTACCCGCCGTCGCCCTCGTCCACGGCGCGACGGACACGCGCGAGGACGTCCCGGTTGCGGGCAAGGTCGTGCAGCGCCCACGCCAGCGACGACGCGGTGGTCTCGTGCCCGGCGAGCAGCAGCGTGACCAGGTGATCGCGCAGTTCGTCGTCGCTCTGCTCCGGAGCGCTCACCAGCAACTTCGACAGCACGTCGGTACGGCCCGCGAGGTCGTCCGCGTCAGTGTCCAGGCGCCGGCGCCGGTCGGCGATCTCGGCGTACAGCAGTCGGTCCACCTGCTCGCGCAGCAGCGCGAACCGCCGCCACGGGCCCACCCGCTGCAGGCCCGGATACAGCCAGCCGAAGAACACGAGGGGTCCGATCCGGACCAGGCGGGTCAGCAGCGGCCGCAGCGCGTCGGCGCGTGCGGTGTCGGTGACGCCGAAGACGATCCGCATGATCACCTCGAGGCTGATCGCGTTCATGCGGTCGTGCATGCGCACCGGCACGCCCGTCGGCCAGCCCCGCATCTGGTCGCGGGTGATCTGCTCGATGCGTTCGGCCCAGTCGCGCATCGCCTCGCCGTGGAAGGCCGCCATGACACGGCGGCGCGCCTCGAGGTGCGCGTCCTCGTCGAGCATCAACACGGAGTGCTCGCCCATCACCGGCCCGAGGATGGCGTTGCCCTCCCCGGCGTGGAACACGGTCGGGGCGCCGCTGAACACCTCGCGGATGTCCTCCGGCCTGGTGATCACGACCGCGCGGCCCGCCGGGGCGAGATGGACCGAGTACACGTCGCCGTAGCGACGGTGCCAGCGCGGCTGGATCCAGGTGGGGGCGACGAG
>SCQZ01000020.1 GCA_004299665.1 Jatrophihabitans sp. | reverse complement strand
CCGGCGCGCCGGCCCGCCGCGGCCGGCGCCGTCGCGATCCCCGGCCACGCCTGGTTGCCCTCCGGGTCCGTGCGCACGCGGTTGGACGACGCGCCGACCGCGTACCTCAAGCTCGCCTCCGGCTGTGACCGGCGCTGTTCGTTCTGCGCCATCCCCTCCTTCCGTGGCTCGTTCGTCTCCCGGCCGCCCGAGGAGGTGCTGGCCGAGGCGCGCTGGCTGGTCGGCACCGGCGCGCGCGAACTCGTGCTCGTCAGCGAGAACTCGACGTCCTACGGCAAGGACCTGGGCGAGCACCGCGCGCTGGAGCGGTTGTTGCCGCAACTCGCCGGACTCGAGGGGGTCGCCCGGGTCCGGGTGTCCTACCTGCAGCCGGCCGAGCTGCGGCCGTCGCTGATCGAGACGATCGCGGCGACCCCCGGCGTCGTGCCGTACTTCGACCTGTCGTTCCAGCACGCCAGCGCGCCGGTGCTGCGCCGGATGCGGCGCTTCGGGTCACGCGAGTCCTTCCTGGGGCTGCTCGAACGCATCCGCGCGCACGACCCGCAGGCCGGCGCGCGCAGCAACGTCATCGTCGGGTTCCCCGGGGAGTCCGAGGACGACCTGCGCGAGCTGGAGGAGTTCTTGGCCCAGGCCCGACTGGACGCGATCGGCGTGTTCGCGTACTCGGACGAGGACGGGACCGAGGCGTGTTCGCTGGACGGCAAGCTGGACGCGGTCGAGATCGCGGCGCGGGTGGGCCGGATCGCCGAACTCGCCGACGAACTCGTGACCCAGCGCGCGGAGGACCGGGTCGGGTCGGACGTGCAGGTGCTGGTCGAGGAGGTGGCCGCCGGTGCCGTCGTCGGCCGCACGGCGCACCAGGGTCCCGACACCGACGGGACGACCACCGTCCGCGCGGTTCGCGCCACGCGTGGTGAGATCGTCGCGGCCCGCGTGGTCGGCAGCGACGGTGCGGACCTCGTCGCGGTGGCGCAGCCGTGAACCCCGCCAAGCCGGTGGGCTCGGCGCGGACGCCCGCCCCGCCCGATCCGATCGCCGATCCGGTGGACGCGGTCTCGGCGTGGAACATCGCCAACGCGCTCACGGTGCTGCGGCTGGTGCTGGTGCCGGTGTTCGTGATCGTGCTGTTCCACGGCGGCGGCCACGACACCCCGTGGCGCATCGCCGCGTGGGCGGTCTTCGCGCTCGCCTCGGTGACCGACCGGCTCGACGGCGACCTGGCCCGGCGGCGCGGGCTCGTCACCGACTTCGGCAAGCTCGCCGACCCGATCGCCGACAAGGCGCTGGTCGGTGCCTCGCTCATCGGCCTGTCGGTCCTGGGCGACCTGCCGTGGTGGGTGACCGTGGTGATCCTGGTCCGGGAGGTCGGGGTGACGGGACTGCGCTTCTGGGTGATCCGTCACGGGGTGATCCCGGCCAGCCGCGGCGGCAAGCTCAAGACCTTGTTGCAGGCAGTCGCGATAGGGCTGTTCGTGCTGCCGCCGTGGGGATGGCTGCGGGACATCGCGTGGGTGGTGATGGTCGCCGCGATCGTGGTGACCGTCGTGACCGCGGGCGACTACGTGCGGCGGGCCGTGGTCCTGCGCCGGGGGAGCGCGGACCCGGCGTGAGTGAGCTCGGCGCGCTGGCCGCGCAGGTCCACGCGTTGCTGCGCGAGCTGGACGCGACGGTGGCGGTCGCGGAGTCGCTGACCGGCGGGCTGCTGTGCGCGGCCCTCACCGAGACGCCCGGTGCGAGCCGGACGATGCGCGGCGGACTGGTCGTGTACGCGACCGAGACCAAGCACCTGCTGGCAGGCGTCGACCCGGACCTGCTCGCGCAGCGTGGCCCGGTCGATCCGCGGGTCGCCGCCGCGCTGGCCGAGGCGGCGCGGCGGCGGGCGGGCGCCACCTTCGGTGTCGGGGTCACCGGTGTCGCGGGGCCCGAGCCCCAGGACGGCAAGCCGGTCGGGCTGGTCTACGCCGCCTGCGCCGGACCGGGGGGCACCGACGTGCGCGAGTACCGCCTTGCCGGGGATCGCGGCGCCGTCCGGTCGGCGGCGGTCCGCGCCTGTCTGGAGCTGCTGC
This sequence comes from Jatrophihabitans sp., assembly GCA_004299665.1. GTDB lineage: Bacteria > Actinomycetota > Actinomycetes > Mycobacteriales > Jatrophihabitantaceae > FW021-bin43. The sequence continues at coordinate 2,315 of SCQZ01000020.1, read as the reverse complement.
GATCCACCCTCGGGCCGCCGACGGTATGAGGAACACGTCGGGCCGCCCGCGCGTTACGTTCGCTGTGAGCGGACGGGTCGGCGTTCGCGGCCGTCCGGCACCCGGGCGCCGGTACGGTGGAGGTCCGCGGACGGCCCGGGATTGCCCGCCGAAGGAGGGAAGCGCATGACCACGGTGCGACCGGTGTTGCGGCACATCGTCGGCGAGACACTCCGCGCGCTGCGGCTACGCCGCCGGCTCACGCTGCGCGAGGTCTCCGGTGCCGCCCGGGTCAGCCTCGGATACCTCTCGGAGGTCGAGCGCGGGCGCAAGGAACCCTCCTCGGAACTGCTCGCCGCGATCTGCGGGGCGCTGGGCGTGGAACTGTCGGACCTGTTCGGCGAGGTGAGCAACCGGTTGCGCCGCGAGGAGAAGGTGCTTGCGGCCGTCGCGATCGGCCGCGTGGCTGCCATGCCGGGTGCCGGGTCGGCCCGGCTGACCCCCGCGCCCACCGTCGACGGCGGGACCGGGCCGCGGGTGCGGGCGCTGCCGCACGTGGCGGCCTGACGGGCACCGCCGCACGGGCCTGACGGGCACTGCCGCGTCACGGCTCGCACCACATCGGTCACAACCGTCACTTTCTGCGGCGGCGCGCCGCGCGCGTGTGCCAAGCTGTCGGCCCCGCGCGCTAGCTTGCGGACCATGGTCGCCGCGTCCCCGGTTCCCCGGCCCTTCCCCGACCCGCTCGACGTGCTGATACGCAGCACCGCGCCGGCGGCGTCGGGTTCGGTCGCGTCGGCGGCGCCGGTGCGCGCACCGGGTACCCGCAGCCGCGCCGGGAACGCCATGCATCGCACCCGGGCCGCGCTGCTCGACGGCGCGCGGCGATCGGTCGCGACGAGCGGCACGAAGATCACCATGTCGCAGGTGGCCGCGTCCGGCGGAGTGGCCAAGGCCACGCTGTACAACCATCTGCGCACCCGCGAGGCGGTGCTGACCGCGCTGCTCGAGGACGAGGTCGCGACGGTCTGCCACGTCCTGGCTTCCCGGCCGCTGGCCGACGCGCTCGCCGCCCTGGCGCGCTCGCTGTCCGACCATCCCGTGCTGCGCGGCCTCGCACGGGTCGAGCCGGCCGCGCTGGCGCGCCTGGGGCGGGTCGACCCGTCCGTGGCGCAGTGGCGGGCGGCCCGGGCGGCGGTGGACGCGGCCCTGGGTCGGGCGGGGCACTCCGGCACGGACACCGTGCTGCGCTGGCTCGCCTCGTTCGTGATCAGCCCGGCCGAGGACGCCGTGATCGCCGACGACCTCGCCGTGCTGCTCACCGGTCTGCCCCAGGTGCCCGCCGCCGCGAGCGACGCGGGCACCCGTACCGCCTGAGGCCGGGCGCCGCGGTGATGCGCTGGCCGGGCAGACGCGGCCGCCCGCCCGTCGATCCACGCGGCGAGATCCTCGCCGCGATCCGCACCCTGCGCGACCAGCAGGTCGAACTGAACCGCCGGGCGGGCGCGGCGTTCGTCTCCATGGCGCAGGTGGCGCAGGCGGTGCGGGAACAGCGGGCCACCCTCGACGCCGCGCTGGCCCAGATCGACATCGCGGCGACGGCCGCGCAGCGCGCCGCCGACGCCGCCCGCGCCGACGCGGGCGAGCCCGCCGCGGCGCCCTACGAGCAGACCGTCGCCGGGCTGCGGTCCCAGAGAGCGGTGGTTGCCGCCTTCGCCGGGCAGTTGGCCGGGTTGCGCGAGGGCGCGACCGACAACGTCGAGAGGGCTCAGGACATGCTGCGCCGGCACCGCCGGGAGCTGGGGTCGGCCCTGCGGGAGCAGGTCCGGCTGCTGCAGCGCCTCGACGAACTGGAGCGGCGCCGCGTCGCCGCGGCGGCGCTCGCGCGTCGCCGCGGCCGGCCGGACCGGTGACCCGGCAGGGCCGTCAGCCGCGCGGTGGCTGGCACGCGGGGCACCAGTAGCTGGGGCGTTCGCGGCCGACCGGCCCGCTCAGACCCCGCAGGATCGGGGTGCGGCACCGCCGGCAGGGACGGCCCTCGCGCTCGTAGACGTACGTGCGCCGGCCGCGGGCCATCATGCCGGTCGTCGACTGCTCCGGGTGCTCGCGGTTGGCGAACATCAACTGTTGGGCCCTGCGGGCGATCGCGACGAGCGCGTCGGCACCGCCGAGGTCGCCCACGCGGGTGTGCGGGTGGACGGCGGACAGGAACAGGGTCTCGCTCTGGTACAGCGCGCCGATCCCGGCGAGATTGCGCTGGTCGAGCAGCGCCTGGCCGATCGGGACGAGGCCGAGGCGGCCCGTCGCCTCGGCTCCGACCCGGACGTCCCGATCGG
>SCQZ01000209.1 GCA_004299665.1 Jatrophihabitans sp. | reverse complement strand
TTGTAGACGGCGACGGCGAGGGTCTTCTTGGCGTGTTCCTGCCCGACGACGTACTGGTCGAGGAAGACCTTGATCTCTTCTGGCTTGGGCAGTTCGTCGAAGCTGAACTCACCGGTGTCGGCGAGTTCCTCCTCGATGATCTCGTTGCACAGGTCGATGCACTCGTCGCAGATGTAGACCATGGGCCCCGCGATGAGCTTCTTGACCTGCTTCTGGCTCTTTCCGCAGAAGGAGCACTTGAGCAGGTCTCCGGTCTCGCCGACTCGTGCCACGGGCGACTCGTTCCCCTCTGTGCTCCAGCGTTGCGGCGCCTGACGGCCGTCCAGGTTCAAACGCTACCTGCAAAACCCGGCAACGTCCCGGGAAATCCCGTTTCCCCGGCGCGCCGTGCGGCAGGCGGGGGCGGCCCGGCCCGGGGCCGGTCAGGCGTCGATCTTGCGGGTGGTGATGACCTCGTCGACGATGCCGTACTCCTTGGCCTGCTCGGCGGTGAGGATGGTGTCGCGCTCGATGTCGGCGCGGACCTTCTCGACGCTCTGGCCGGTGTGGCGGGCCAGGATGTCCTCGAGCAGGCCGCGCATGCGCAAGATCTCGTTGGCCTGGATCTCCAGATCGGTCACCTGGCCCTGCCCCTCGCCGGAGGGCTGGTGGATCAGCACCCGCGAGTTCTGCAGCGCGAACCGCTTGCCCTTGGTGCCGGCGGCCAGCAGCACCGCGGCGGCGGAGGCGGCCTGGCCCATGCAGTACGTCTGCACCTCGGGACGGACGAACTGCAAGGTGTCGTAGATGGCCGTGAGCGCCGTGAAGGACCCTCCCGGGGAGTTGATGTAGATGAGGATGTCGCGGTCGGGGTCGTTGGACTCCAGCACGATCAACTGGGCGATGACGTCGTTGGCGACGACGTCGTCGATGGGCGCGCCGAGGAAGATGATCCGCTCCTCGAACAGCTTGTTGTACGGGTTCGACTCCTTGATCCCGTAGTTCGTCCGCTCGACGAACGACGGCAGGACGTAGCGGCTCTCGGGCCGGTACAGCTCGCTCATGACGTCAGGTCCTCTCAGGCCGGGGCGGTGCCGGAGCCGTTGGGCATCTGTGCGACACGGCTGACGACGTGGTCGACGAAGCCGTACTCGAGCGCCTGGTCAGCGGTGAACCACCGGTCGCGCTCGGAGTCGGCCTGGATCTGCTCGACGCTCTGCCCGGTGTGCTCGGAGATCAGCTGCGCCATCTCGGCCTTGGTGAGCTTGAACTGCTCGGCCTGGATGGCGATGTCCGACGCGGTGCCGCCGATGCCCGCCGAGGGCTGGTGCATCATGATCCGCGCGTGCGGCAGCGCGTACCGCTTGCCGCGGGTGCCGGCCGAGAGCAGGAACTGCCCCATCGAGGCGGCCAGCCCGAGGGCGTACGTGGCGACGTCGCAGTCGACGAAGGTCATGGTGTCGAAGATCGCCATGCCCGCCGTCACCGAACCGCCCGGCGAGTTGATGTACAGGTTGATGTCGCGCGTGTTGTCCTCGGCCGAGAGCAGCAGCAGCTGGGCGCAGATCTGGTTGGCGATCGCGTCGTCCACCACCTGCCCGAGGAAGATGATGCGCTCGCGCAGCAGCCGGTCGTACACCGAGTCGTTGAGCGTCATGCCGGCTCCGGGTGTGCGCATCTGCACGCCGGTCGGTTCCATCGCGAAGGTCATGGCGTCGACCCTAACGAAGCTGGCGCGCCGACGAGGGCGCCGCGGGCCCGCGTTCGCTGAGGGCGGATGCTCATTCCCCGTCGGTGCCGTCGGTGCCGACGGTGCCGTCGGTGTCGTCGAGGCCGACGACGTCGTCGTCCTCCTCGCCGGCGACGACCTCGGCCATGGCTTCGGCGTTGAGCTGGGACAGGTCCACCGTGTTACCCGAGGCGTCGGTGATCGTGGTGGACTCCAGCAGGGCCGCGAGCGCCTTGTTGCGCCGCACGTCGGCGACCAGGGCCGGCAGGTTGCCTGCCTTGACGATCTCGTCGGCGAACTGCTGGGGCGCCAGGTTGTACCGAGCCGCCTGGCGGATCAGGTACGCCGTCAGCTCGGCGTCGCCGACCTGGACCTCCTGCTTGTCCGCGACGGCATCGAGCAGGAACTGGGCACGCACCGACTTGCGGGCGCTCTCGCGCAGTTCGTCTCGGAACTGCTCGGGGGTCTTGTCCTGCAGCGACAAGAAGCGCTCGAACATGGCGTCGTCGTGGCCGAAGGAGTGCACGATCTCGTGCTCGCGCGCGTCGACCTCGCCCTCCACCGCGGCGTCGGGCAGCGGGAACTGCACGGTCTCGACCAGCTGCTCGAGCAACTTGTCGCGCGCCTGCGTCCCCTGCTCGAAGACCTTCGCCCGTCCCAGCCGGGTGCGCAGGTCCGCCTCGAGCTCGGCCATCGTGTCGAACTCGCTGGCGAGCTGGGCGAACTCGTCGTCGAGCTCGGGCAGCTCCTGCTCCTTGACGGAGTTGATCACGACGCGGATCTCGGCCTGCTCGTCGGCGTGCTCGCCCTGGCGCAGCGTCGTGGAGAACGAGGCGGTGTCGCCCGCGGCCTTGCCGAGCAGCGCGTCGTCCAAGCCGTCGACGAGGTCCGCCGAGCCGACCCGGTAGGACATGCCGTTCGCCGAGCCGGCCTCGACCTCCTGCCCGTCCACCGAGGCGAGCAGGTCGATGGAGACGTAGTCGCCGTCGGCGATCGCGCGGTCGACCCCCTTGAGGGTCCCGAACCGCTCGCGCAGCGCCTCGACCTGCTCGCGGACGTCCTCGTCGCCGACGGTGGCGTCGTCGACCGTCACGGCGAGGCCGTCCAGCTCCGGCAGCGTGATCTCGGGGCGCACGTCGACCTCGGCGGTGAAGCTGAGCGACTCCCCGTCCGTGAGGTTGGTGACGTCGATCTCCGGCTGCCCGACGGGTCGCAGTTCGGCCTCCCGCACGGCCTCGCTGTACGCGCCCGGCAGCGCGCTGTTGACCGCCTCCTCGAGCACCGCCGCCCGGCCGACCCGCTGGTCGATGATGCGGGCCGGCACCTTGCCGGGGCGGAAGCCCGGGACCCGGACCTGCTGGGCGATCTTCTTGTACGCCGCGTCCAGGCTGGGCTTGAGGTCCTCGAAGGCCATCTCGACGGCGAGCCGCACGCGGGTCGGGCTCAGGTTCTCGACGGTGCTCTTCACGGGTGCTTCGACTCCTCGGGCGGCGGACGCACTGATGCGGCTGCGGGCAGCAAGCGCCGAGTCTAGTGGCCGTCAAGGGGTGCGCCGACGAACGCTCCCAGCACCGCCACACCGCCCGGCCGGGGGCGTCGCGGGCCGGGGCATCGCCGGCCGGCCGCGTCAGGAGGCCGGGAGCCGCCCGCCGGGTGAATCGCCGACCTCGCCGGACGGCGAAGGGCGTGCCGCGCCGACGGACGACCGGGCCGGGCCGCGGGCCGCGGTGCGCCAGATCAGCCGGTGGACCGGGATCCAGCGTGGGATGTCGCGCAGGCCGGGGATGAACGGCACCAACAGCAGCAGCAAGGTGGCGATGCCGGTCAGGTAGACCGCCCAGATGTCGACGCTGGAGGAGTTGCTGAACGGCGCCACGTGGTACCAGAGCTGGTACAGCCACAGCCACGGCTGGCCCGGGTAGCCGCCGGTCTCGTTCATGACCCCCCACTGGGAGCCCGTCAGGTGCATGTCCTGCGCCTTCTGCGCGTAGTAGGCGCCGTCGGCGATGAACAGCAGCGGCAAGGTGAAGTTGGTGCCGTAGAAGGACCGCTGCGCCAGCAGGTCGGAGTCGAGCGCGCCGCTGCGGGCCATGGTCAGCTCGGAGGCGGCCAGGACCGGGACCGGGCCGTCGGCCGCGGCCGGGACGACGGGGGCGCCGTTGACGAAGTGCACCTTGGTGACGGCGTCGCCGTAGGCCGCGGCCCACTTCTGCTGCTGGTCGGCGGAGGCGCCGCGGTAGCGGTCGAGGGCGGCCGTCAGCTGCGGGTCGGCCGGCGCGAGCGTGGACAACGGGTTGATCACGTACGCGTCGGCGGCGTCGATCGGCTGGGTGATCCCCGACAGCTTCTGCCAGTTGACCGGCCCCACCTGCTGCACCGCCGCGGTCCCGTTGTTGTACGGCGGTCCGTAGGAGGCGGCCAGCGCGGAGCCGTCGAGCTCGCCCGCGACCGTGCCCAGGAAGTCCGCCGGCGCGAGCCGGCCCCAGGTCTGCACCGTCACCGGCGGCACGTCGGGCGAGGACAGCACCCCGGCCATGGCGACGACCAAGATGGTCGCGATCCCGGCGGCGACCGTGCCCTCCTTGAGCAGGTCGTAGCGGCGGGTCGGGCCGCGCCAGGCCCGCGCCTCGGCCCGCGAGACGGCGCGGCGGCGACGCCACCACGAACCGCCCGCCGGAGCCGCCGCGTCGTCGGTCCCGATCGGGTGGGACACGCCCCGCACCCGGACCAGCAGCACGTGGGCGCCGACGAGGGCGACCAGGATGACGGGGATGAGCACGACGTGCCACAGCAGCATCTGGCCGACGTTCATGACGTTGAAGAACGCCCCGACCCCGACGGCGTTGAACGCGTCCTTGCCGTTGGTGGCGATCCACTGGGAGTCGAAGTTCTGCTGGGACAGGTAACCGGTGAAGCACTCCACGATGGAGGCGAGGAAGGCGATCACGCCGGTCATCCAGGTGAGCGCCCTGCGGCCCCGCCAGGCGGCCATCCAGAACTTGCCCCACAGGTGGATGACCATGAAGGCCATGAACAGCTCGACGCTCCACAGGTGCACGCTGTTGAAGAAGTGACCGACCGGGTTGATGTGCCACCAGTCGGTGCCGCCCAGCGCGATAACGAACCCGGAGACGATCGCCAGCCCCAGCGCGGCCAGCGTCGCCACCCCGAACACATACACCCACGACGCGACGTAGGCGGGCTGGCGGTCGGGCAGCAACTTGCCCGGCGGCAGCACCCGCAGCGCACCCCGGCGGACCCGGGCCGTCCACATCCGGGCGTCCTCGGGGTCGCCGACCGCCCCGGCCGCGGGGTCCGGCGTCGCAGTCGGCTCGCCTCCGGCCGGGCCGGACTCATCCGCCGGGAAGACCCGGCCCTTGGGGAACGGCAGCAGCAGGGCCGCCGCGAAGATGACGACCATGACCGCGATCAGGACCAGGTTCGCCACCGAGATCTCGAAGATCGACCAGTGCAGGTAGGTACCCGGCGAGTTCAGGTCGAGGGCCGACGGCGCGGCCACGGGTACCACCGACGATAGGGCCATCATCTGCTGCCGCCTCACCGTGCTGCCGAACTGACCGACCGTGATCCGGGACAGTCACATCGTCTCCGGCGCCGGGCGGCACGACAGTGGCTTTGGTCCCGCCGAAGGTCGGGACGCGGGTGGCAGGGGCGACCGGGCGGTGTCCGGCCGGCAGGGTCGGGGTGGCGGGGTCGGTGCGGCGGGGTCGGGGTGGCGGGATTCGAACCCACGGCCCCTCGCTCCCAAAGCGAGTGCGCTACCAAGCTGCGCCACACCCCGGGCCTGTGCACCGAGGAGTGTACGGCCGCGACGACCGCCACCTGACCCGGTAACCTTCTGGACGCTCGCCGCGGACGTAGCTCAATGGCAGAGCCTCTGCCTTCCAAGCAGATAATGCGGGTTCGATTCCCGTCGTCCGCTCCGATCCCGCCGGGCCGTCGCCTGGCAGGATGCGCAGGGTGAACGTCTCCAGGCTGACCGGCCCGCCGCGACCGTTGCGCGTGGGCGGTGCGCCGGTGCCGGTGGTGGGCCGGGTGCGCATGTACGTCTGCGGCATCACCCCGTACGACGTGACGCACCTCGGTCACGCCGCGACCTACCTGTGGGCCGACCTGGCCGACCGGGTGCTGCGCTGGCACGGGCATCGCGTCACGCTCGCCCGCAACGTCACCGACGTCGACGACGTGCTCTACGCCGAGGCGCGCCGCCGCGGTGAGCAGGCCACGATGCTCGCGACGCTGCAGCGGGCCTCCTTCGAGGCGACGATGGCGACGCTGCGGGTCCGGATCCCGGACCACTCCCCTACCGCGGCGCAGAGTGTCGGGTACGTGGTGCAACTGGCAGCGGCGCTCCTGGAGCGCGGCGCGGCCTACCGGGTCGGCGGGACCGTGTACGCGCGCACGTCGGGCGCGGCCCGGGCGGCCGGCGTCGACGACGCGCGCGCCCGCGACCTCGCCGCCGAGTACCGCGACCGGCCCGACGACCCGGACAAGGAGCACCCGCTGGACGTCGCGGTCTGGCAGGCCGGTTCCGGCGACGAGGTGAGCTGGCCGAGCCCGTGGGGCGAGGGTCGGCCCGGTTGGCACGCGGAGTGCGCCGCGATGGTGCTCGCGCTGTTCGGCCCGACCGTCGACCTGCACTGCGGCGGCGCGGACCTCGCCTTCCCGCACCACGCGTGCGAGGCGGCGCTGGCCGAGGCCGCGACCGGCGTGCATCCCTTCGCCCGCGCCTGGCTGCGGGCCGGGACGGTGCACGTCGACGGGGCGAAGATGGCCAAGTCGGCGGGCAACCTCGTCCTGGTCGACGACCTGCTGCGCACCTGGTCGCCCGCGGCGGTGCGGATGCTGTGCCTGAATCGCCCCTGGTCGCAGGCCTGGGACTACACGCCGCAGGCCCTGGACGCGGCAGCGGCGGTGCTCGAGGACCTGTACGCGGCCGCCGCCCGGGCGGGCGGCGAGTCCGGTGCGCCGGCGGTGTCCGAGGCCCTGCGCGAGGATCTCGACGTCCCTCGGGCGGTCCAGGTCGCGCTGGAGGAGGGCGGTCAGGCGGCGCGCACCCTGGTGGAGATGCTGGCGTTGCGCTGACCGGCGGTGCTACCCAGCGCCGCCGCGTCCGCGCGCCGCGCGCAGCAACTCCAGGACACGCCGGTCGATCCAGCTGAGGTCATCGGCGACGCGCATCTCGTAGTTCTCGGTCCCCACCCACGCGGGGAAGTCGGCGTGGCCGAGGTCGCGGGCGCGGCGGTCGAGCTCGGCGGCGAGGTCGGGTCCGACCGGCAGCCGGTCCCGGTCCGGCGGTGGTGCCAGGTAGAAGTCGTTGAGGTCGAGCAGCCGGGCCAGTTCGCCGACCGGCGCGACGTGATCGTCGACCCGCAGGCCGACCGCGACGTCGTCGAAGCCCCCGTACCCGGCGCCCTCCCGGACGACGAGCAGCGCCGCCGACTGCCGGCCGCGCCGGTCCCCGCCCGCGGCGTCGCCGGCCGCGAGGGCCGCCAGCAGCCGGCGCGCCAGCGGGTTCTGGCCGGAGGCGTCCCACGCGTCCTTCATCGCCTCGACGACCTGCGGGCCGGCCAGGATGTTGCCCTGGATCGCGACGCCGGTCTCCGCGAGGCCGCCGGCCCACGCGAGGCACCCGGAGCCGGTGTACGTCGCCGCGGCGCCGGCGGCGTCGACGACGCCGAGTTGCCGTTCGGCGCGGCCGGGGTCCGCGTCGACCAGCAGCCGCAGCGTCTCGCCCGCCGGCGTGCCGCGCGCGAGCAGTTCCAGTCCGCTGTGCTTCCAGGACACGTTGGCGCCGGCCTGCGTCGCGAGCGCGCCCGCGCCGGCCCGGGCGGCGGGCACGGCGTTGCCGACGGCGAGGAACTTCGAGGCGACGGCCACGCCCCACGAGGTGCCGTCGTCCGAGCGCGCGACGATCGAGAACGTCACGTCGGCAACCGTAGCGCCGGGACGCTCACCGGACCGCATCGGAAGATCCCTGGCCGCCGCGGCCCGCAAGGATGATCAGGAATCGAGAAGCGGGCGGGCGGGCGGCGCACCTAGCCTGGCAGAAACGGCCGGTGCGGATCCGGCCGCGGACGAAGGGAAGGCCGCCATGCCCGCAAGGACTGCCGAGACCGACGGCTTCAGCGCGGCCGAGCGCGCCGCGATGAAGGCACGCGCCGCCGAGTTGCGCGCGTCCGGCAAGAAGGGCGTCAAGCAGGCCGACGGCCTGCAGGCGACGCTGGACGCGATCGCGAAGATGACGCCCGAGGACCGCGCGCTCGCCGAGCGGGTCCACGCGACCGTGAACAGTGCCGCCCCGCATCTGGTGACCCGAACCTGGTACGGCATGCCCGCCTATTTCAACTCCGACGACAAGATCGTCTTCTGCTTCAAGAACGCCGGCAAGTTCAACCTGCGCTACTCGACGATCGAGTTCCAGGACGCCTCGCACCTGGACGACGGCGACATCTGGCCGGTCGCGTTCGCGCTGACGCGATGGACGCCCGCCGTCGAGAAGCAGGTCGCGGCTCTGGTGAGCGCCGCCGCCTCCTGAGCCGCCGGAGGCGAGGGTCAGCCGCCCGGCGGCACGGGTCCGGCGACGGCCCTGCGCATCACCCAGCGCGGGCGGCCACCGCTGCGGCCGCCGGTGGCGCTCGCGCGCACGAACCCGGCACGCTCGAACATCGCGACAGTGCCCACGTAGCCGGAGATGACGTCGAGCCGGCCGGCGCCGGCGGCCGCCGGGTAACCCTCGACGGACCTCGCCCCGTGCGCGGCTGCGTGCGCGACCGCGCCGTCGAGCAGGGCGTGCATCAGGCCGTGCCCGCGGTACCCGGCACGCACGACGAAACACACCGCGGACCAGGTGTCCGGCTCCTGCGGCGCCGGGATGGTGCGTGAGCGCAGCAGGCGCCGGTATGTCGCGCGCGGCGCGACCGAACACCAGCCCGCCACGACGTCATCGACGTAGACGAGCACGCCCGGCCCCGGATCGGTGGAGCACTGCTCACGCATGTACTCCGGCCGCTCCGGCGGCGGGACGCGGCTGTCGCGGTAGGCCATGCACCAGCAACCGCGCGCGTCCGGGCGTCGGGTCCCGACGACGGCCGCGAAGTCCTCGAAGCGACCGAGTGCGGGATGCACCTCGACGACCGGCACCGTGGGGACGGGGTAGCGCGGTCGGGTCGGCATGGATGGCACGGTATCGCCGTGGTCAGAACGGCGGCGGTGGAATGTCGTCGACGACCGGTGCGGGTGGTGGTGGTTGGGGTACGGGCATTTCGGGTGGTCGGTAGTGGTAGGTGTGGCGGGTGGGGGAGGTCCAGGTGTAGCTGCCGTCGGTG
>SCQZ01000208.1 GCA_004299665.1 Jatrophihabitans sp. | reverse complement strand
GGTCCGGTCCGCGTCGCGATCACCGGGCGCACCGTGTCACCCCCGCTGTTCGAGTCGATGCAGATCCTGGGGCGGGAGCGCTCGCTCGCCCGCCTGCGCGCCGCCCTGGTTGCGCCTTCCCCCCTCGTGTGACCAGATTTCCGCCGGTTTCCTGGTCGCACGAGGGGGGAGGCGACGGGGCGGGGCCGCGCGCGTAGCCGCAACGATACGTCACAGATACCCTGTGCCCATGCAACCCGCCTGGAGCGACGACGACATCGAGGCGTTCCGTGACCTGGCGCGCACCTTCTTCGAGAAGGAGTGTGCCCCGCACGAGGAGCGCTGGGCCCAGCAGCAACACGTCGACCGCGAGGTCTGGAACAAGGCCGGCGCGCTAGGCCTGTTGTGCCCGTCCATCCCCGAGCAGTACGGCGGCGGCGGCGGGACTTTCGCGCACGAGGCCGTGATCGCCGAGGAGCAGATCCGCGCCAATGCCGGAAGCCTCGGCACAGCCGTCCACTCGACGATCGTCGCCCACTACATCCTGAACTACGGCACCGAGGAGCAGAAGCAGCGCTGGTTGCCGAAGCTGGCGTCCGGCGAGATGGTCGGGGCGATCGCGATGACCGAACCGGGCACCGGGTCGGACCTGCAGAACATCACGACCCGGGCGATCCGCGACAGTGGGGGAGGGCAGTACGTCCTCGACGGGTCCAAGACCTTCATCTCCAACGGCCTGCTGGCGAACCTGGTGATCACCGTCGCCAAGACCGATCCGGAGAACGCGGCGTCCGGCATCTCGCTGATCGTCGTCGAGACCGACGGGCTGGACGGGTTCTCCCGCGGCCGGGTCCTGAAGAAGGTGGGCCAGCACGGGCAGGACACCGCCGAACTGTTCTACGGCGCCGTCCGGGTCCCGGTCGCGAACCTGCTCGGCGAGGCCGAGGGCCAGGGCTTCGTCCAGCTCATGCAGCAGTTGCAGCAGGAACGGCTGGTGCTGGCGGTGGCGGCCGTCGCGACCATCGAGGTGGCACTGCGCGAGACGCTGCGCTACACCAAGGAGCGCGAGGCCTTCGGCCGGGCGATCTTCGGCTTCCAGAACACCAAGTTCAAGCTGGCCGAGGTCGCGACGACCGCGAAGATCGCGCGCGTGTTCATCGACGACTGCATCGTCAAGCACCTGCGGGGCGAGCTGGACATCCCGACGGCCTCGATGGCCAAGTGGTGGCTGACGCAGGCACAGTGCGACGTCGCGGACGAGTGCCTGCAACTGTTCGGCGGGTACGGCTACATGCAGGAGTACCCGATCTCGAAGGTGTGGACGGACTCGCGCATCCAGAAGATCTACGGCGGCACCAACGAGATCATGAAGGAGATCATCTCCCGATTCCTGTAGACCTCCGGGCGATGATCGTGACATGGCGATCACCTTGCAGACACCGGGTCCGGACGGTCTGGGCGGCGCCGTGGCCGCGCTGCGCGACTGGCAGGACGACGGCGCGCCGTTCCAACTCCATCCCGGCGACCTGGGCTGGTTCTGGCGGTTCGGCGAGCAGGCGGTCAGTCGAGCACTGAGGATCTGGCGGCGGGACGGGCGCATTGTCGCCGTCGGGCTGCTGGACGGGCACTCGCTGCTGCGGCTGGCCGTCGCGCCCGATGCGCAGCAGGACGGCGCCCTCGCCGACCGCCTGGCGACGGACCTCGCCAGCCCCGAACGTGGCGTGCTCGGCCCGGAACGGGTCAGTGTCGAGGCGCCCGCGGGCGCGGCGCTGCAGACCGTGCTCGCCGCGCGGGGCTGGGACACCGACGAGCCATGGACACCGTTGCGTCGCGATCTCGCCCCGCCCGTGCCGGATCCGGGAGTCAGGATCGAGACGATCGAGCCGCGGAGCGCGCAGGTGCGGGTGCGGGTGCAGCGCGCGGCATTCGCCAACTCGACGTTCACGATCGAGGCGTGGCACGCCATGAGTTTGGCCCCGACGTACGCCGACGCGCGATGCCTGGTCGCCTTCGACGACCACGACGAGGCGGTGGCGGCGGTGACGGTGTGGTCTGCCGGCCCGGGACGGCCCGGACTGCTCGAACCGATGGGCGTGCACCGCGACCACCGGGGCCGTGGGTTCGGCACCGCCGTCAGCGTCGCCGCAGCAGCGGCGCTGCGGGACCTGGGTGCCTCCAGCGCGGCCGTCTGCACCCCCAGCGCCAACGCCGCGGCCGTCGCCACGTATGCGTCGGCAGGCTTCCAGCGCCTTGCCGAGGTGCGTGACAGGTGCCGGGCCGCTGGGCCTGCAGACCTACCCCGCGGGGTGGCGGAACTGTAACGTGTTCTACATGACGGCTCAGTTGAGTCCCGACACCGCGGACACCTTCGACCTGACCCACCCGGCCACCGGGGCGCGGGTCGGCACCTACCCGGTCCACACCGCCGCCGACGTCGCCCGCGTGGTCGCGCAGGCGCGGGCCGCCCAGCAGTGGTGGGCCGACCTGGGGTACGTGGAGCGCCGGCGCCGGCTGATGCGCTGGACGTCCTGGCTGGCCAAGCACTCGGACGAGATCTGCGCGCTCGGCAACGCCGAGACCGGCAAGCCCAAGGGCGACGTGCAGTTCGAACTGCTCGCCGGGCTCGAGGACATCCGCTGGGCCGCGAAGAACGCCGAGCGGGTGCTGCAGCGGCGCCGGGTCTTCCCCGGCGCGGCGCTGGCCAACTTCGAGGCGACGCTGGAGTACCTGCCGCTCGGCGTCGCCGGGGTGATCGCGCCCTGGAACTTCCCGATGTACACCCCGCTGTGCGGGATGGCGTACGCGCTGGCCGCGGGCAACGCCGTCGTCCTCAAGCCGAGCGAGTTCAGCAGCGCGACCGGCGTCTACGCCGTCGAGTCCTTCCGCCGGGCCAACCCCGACGCGCCCGCCGGACTGGTGGGCTGGGTGACCGGCTTCGGGGAGACGGGCCATGCGCTGTGCACCGCGGGCGTTGACAAGATCGCCTTCACCGGGTCGGTGCCCACCGGCCGCAAGGTGATGGCCGCCTGCTCGCAGACGCTCACGCCGGTGCTGCTCGAACTGGGCGGCAAGGACGCGACGATCGTGGCCGAGGACGCCGACCTGGACGCCGCGACCGCCTCGGTCACCTGGGGCGGGTTCTGGCACGCCGGGCAGGCCTGCGTCGGGGTCGAACGGGTGTACGTCGTCGAGGCGGTCCGGGAGGCCTTCCTGGCCCGGATCACCGAGCGGGTGTCGCGGCTGACCGTCGGCCTGGACGACTCGTGCGACTACGGGCCGATGACGCTGCCCGGCCAGATCGACGTCGTGCGCCGCCACGTCGCCGAGGCCCTCGACCGTGGGGCGACGGCGCTGGTCGGCGGGCTGGACTCGATCAAGGCGCCGTACATCCACCCGATCGTCCTGGTCGACGTCCCGGAGGACTGCGCCGCGGTGCAGGAGGAGACGTTCGGGCCGGTCGTCGTGATCAACACCGTGAGGGACGTGGACGCGGCGGTCGAGCGGGCCAACGCGACGAGCTTCGGCCTGGCCTCCTCGGTCTTCTCGGCGGACCACGGGCCGCAGATCGCCGACCGGCTGCGTGCCGGGGGGACGACGATCAACTCGGTGATGACCTTCGTCGGGATCCCGGCGCTGCCGTTCGGCGGCGTGGGCGACAGCGGGTTCGGGCGCTTCCACGGTGACGACGGGCTGCGCGAGTTCAGCCGCCCGAAGGCGACGACGCGCAAGAAGTTCTCGATGGGTCAGGACATGCAGGCCTTCCCGCGCACCAAGCAGCAGTACCCGATCGTGCGCCGCGTGCTGAGGCTGAAGTTCTCGCGCCGTGGCTAGCTGCGTGCCGGCGCGTGGTCGATCCAGCTGATCGCCAGGTGTCCGCTGCCGGTCCCCGCGTGGGCCAGGTCCAGGCCGTCGGAGACGTCCAGCCTGATCGCGTAGGGCACGGCCGTGTCCGAGGTGAAGGTCGCCGTGTGCACCGGGTCGCCCTCGTCGGCGGGCAGGTAACCGAGTTTGACGACGGCGGTGAGCGCGGCCTGCGCCCGCGGCTCGGAGACCTCGTTCCAGCAGAAGACGTGGACGGTCTGGCCCTTCGTCGTGTGCGTGTATGCCGCGGCCGGCGTGCCGAGCGGCGCGACCAGCGCGGGGATGTTGCCCGGGGGCGTCCCGGCGCCGGGTTCCGCACCGGCCGGGACGGAGCAGTCGTGAGCGTGCGGCGCGGGGGCGCTGGTGCGGCTGACGATCACGAACTGCACGACGGTCGCGGCCGCGAGCACGGCGCCGGCGACGAGCAGGATCTTGGCGGTCCTGCGGCCGCGCTCGGGGTCGCGGCGGCGGCGCGGGCCGAACAGCCCGAACCCGCCCGGTCTCACCCGGCGAACCGTATCCCACCGGCGCGCCCGGACGTGCGGGCGAGCCAGGAACCGGCCAGGATGGTGCGCATGGCCCAGACTCTCGGCGCCTCACCGGTGCGCATGCAGGAACTCGCCGCGACGCAGGGCCGGCCGTGAGATCGCTGCAGGGGACGGTGGTGGCGATCACCGGAGGCGCGCGCGGGATCGGTGCGGCCACGGCGCGGACACTCGCCGCACAGGGCGCCCGGGTCGCCATCGGTGACCTGGACCTGGACCTGGCCCGGCAGACGGCACAGGCGATCGGGTCCGGGACCGTCGCGCTGCCCCTGGACGTCACCGACCGGGAGAGCTTTCGCGGGTTCCTCGACGACACCGAGCGGCTCCTCGGCGCGGTCGATGTCCTGATCAACAACGCCGGGATCATGCCGCTCGGGCGCCTGGACGAGATGGGGGAGCCGACCGTCGACCGGATCCTGGAGATCAACCTGGCGGCCGTGCTGTTCGGCACCCGGGAGGCCATGCGGCGGATGAGGGCGCGCGGCCGCGGCCATATCGTCAACGTGGCCTCGTTCGCCGGCAAGGCCGGCATCGCGGGCGGTGCCGCCTACTGCGCCTCCAAGCACGGCGTCGTCGGGCTGAGCGAGGCGGTGCTGGGGGAGTTGCGCGGTAGCGGGGTCGACATCAGCGTCGTGATGCCGACGATCGTGCGCACCGAACTCGCGGCGGGCCTGCGCGAGACACGGCTGAGCTCACAGGTCGCGCCCGAGGACGTCGCGGCAGCCATCGTCGCCACGCTGCGGCGACCGCGGTTCGAGGTGTACGTGCCGCGCTATCTCGGGGTGACGATGAAGATCACGCGGGTGCTGCCGCACCGGGTGGGGTTGTGGATCGGGCGCGCCAGTCACACCGACGCCGTCTTCACCGATGCGCTCGCCGCCCCCGAGCGGGTCGCTTACGAGAAGCGGGCGTCCGCCAGCTAGCGGTACCCGCCGCCGGGACGCACGCTCGCGCCGAGCGCCTCGCAACTCACCCGTCGCCCGGCTGCCGTCAGCCGGTGGGTGCCACGAACTGGCTGATGCCGAAGCTGGCGCCGGCCGGGTCCGCCAGCACGGCCACGCGCTGCCACGGCTCGTCGCGCGGCGGGGCGAGGACGGCGCCGCCCAACCGGACCGCGCGGGCCGCGATCGCGTCCGCATCGTCGACGGCGAAGGTGACGCTCCAGTGCGCGGGCGCGCCGTCGCGGGCCTCGATACCGGCCACGACGTCCTCGAAGCGCTCGGGTGCACCCATCTGCCTCATCCCGGCGCGCATACCCGGGTTCAGTCCCTCCAGGTGGTCGCCGTACCCGGCCAGCGCCCACATCGGCCCGCCCGCGTCGATCGTCTCCCAGCCGAACACGGCGCCGTAGAACGCCCGTGCGGCCTGGACGTCGTCGGTGTGCAGGATGTTGAACACCACGGCGCCGGGCTCGTTGACGGCCGCGGCGCCCCGGTGCCGACCGGCCTGCCACAGGGAGAAGACGGCGCCCTCGGGGTCCGCGCACACGGCCATCCGTCCGGCGTCGAACACGTCGAAGGGTTCGGCGAGCACCTGTCCGCCCGCGCCGCGCACGGCGGCCGCGGTGTCATCGGCGGAATCGACGCGCACGTAGCTGTTCCACGCCGCCGCGGCGGCGCCGCCTTCGGGCGGGGAAGAGATCGCAGCGGCGTCCCGGTCGCCGATCCGGGCCATGTAGTAGTGGCCGCCCGCGCCGGGAGGTATGGTGTCCTGCGTCTGCCAGCCGAACAGTTCGGAGTAGAACCGTGCGGCCGTGGCGGGATCGGGCTGGTTGGTGTCGACCCAGCACGGCACGCCGGCCGGGTAGTCCTCTCGTGTACTCATGGGGCGCAGCGTAGGCGGCGGGTCCGACATCGGCCGTCGTCCCGGGTCGGGCCTACCCGGCGTGGCCGGTCCGGCTGAAGGTGACGTGGGTGACGCCGCTCGGCGAGGATTCGGAGGTGACCCGGTAGCCCGCCTCGAGCCCGCGCAGGTCCGCCCAGAGCGGTTCGCCGCGCCCCAGCACGATCGGTGCGATGGCGACGTGCAACCGGTCGACCAGTCCGGCCGCGAGGAAGGCACGCACCGTGGAGACGCCGCCACCGATACGAACGTCCTGACCCTGAGCGGCCTCGGCGGCCCGGGCGAGCGCCTCGCCCGGGCTGGTGTTGAGGAAGTGGAACGTGGTGGCGCCGGACATCTCGATCGAGGGCCGCGGCGCGGTGTGGGTCAGGACGAACACCGGCACGTGGAAGGGCGGTTCGTCACCCCACCAGCCTTTCCACTGCGGATCGTCCGGGAAGGTGTGCAGTCCGAACATGCCGGCGCCCATGATCTCGGCGCCGATTCCTTCGAAGTACGCGGCGGTGTACTCGTCGTCGACGCCCGTGGTGCCCGCGCCGGACCGGTCACCGAGCACCCGCTCCCGGAACGTGCGGGTGGCGGTGTAGGCGTCGACCAGACGCAGCCAGTCCCGGCCGATCGGGTCGTCCGGTGTCTGGTCGGTCGTCGCGGCGTAACCGTCCAGCGAGATGTTGAGATCGACTCTGACACGCATGACGCCTGGGTCCCTCCTCGCGTTCGCCGGCCCGGTCGGGCGCGGCTGCGACTGCGGAGCAGATTGTCACAGGCCCCGATGCGTTGACGCCAGACCGGACCGCTTCGTATGGTCCGGGCGCCCGACGGCTGACCGTCGGCGTCGCGCCGGGACGCGCTCTCGCGTGCGGCGCCCGCAAACTGTAACGTGTTCTAGCGTGCAGCGAAGCGCCGATTACGTCGTCGTGGGTGGCGGGAGCGCCGGTTGCGTCCTGGCCCGCCGGCTGGCTGACAGCGGGGCGTCGGTCGTGCTGGTCGAGGCCGGCAAGCCGGATCGGACCCAGCTGGTCCGCAAGCCCGGACTCATCGCCGTGTTCCACAACATCCCGCAGCTGAAGAAGAAGCTGGACTGGGGCTACTACAGCGTCCCGCAGCCGCACGCGCTGAACCGCAGCCTGCCGCAGACGCGCGGCAGGGTCCTCGGCGGCTCCGGATCGATCAACGGGATGATCTTCGTCCGGGGGCACCGTTCCAACTTCGACGGTTGGGTCGCCGACGGCTGTCCCGGCTGGTCCTACGACGACGTCCTGGCCAGCTACAAGTCGATGGAGAGCTGGGAGGACGGCGCCGACGACTACCGCGGCGGCGCGGGACCGATCAAGGTGACCCGGCAGAAGGACCTGACGACGGCGTCGCAGCTGTTCATGGACGCGCTGGCGCAGACTGCGGGCGTCAAGCACAACGACGACTACAACGGCGCGACCCAGGACGGCGTCGGGGTCTTCCAGCAGAGCGCGTCCGGGGGGCTGCGCTACAGCTCGTCGGTCGGTTACCTGGACGACCACGGGCGTGCCAACCTGGCGATCGTCACGCAGCGGACCGCGGCCCGGGTGGTGATCGCGAACGGGCGTGCGACCGGCGTCGAGGTGATCGGCCCGCAGGGGCGGGAGGTCATCCACGCCGAGCGGGAGGTGGTGCTCTCGGCCGGTGTGTTCGGCTCGCCGCAACTGCTGATGCTCTCGGGGATCGGGCCCGCGGACCACCTGCGGGCCGTCGGCGTCGACGTGCTCGCCGACCTACCGGTGGGCGACAACCTGCACGACCACATGTTCGTGCCGATGACGTACCTGATGCCCGCGGCCCGCAACAGGGGCACCACCTCGTACTTCGCCCGCGGCGTCGCGCGCGAGTACGTCCGCGGGAACACCTGGCTGGCCAACACCGTGTTCGAGGCGGTCGGCTTCGTCCGGTCCTCGCGCTGTGCCGGGCCGGCGCCGGACCTGCAGATCCACGCCCTGCCGTGGTCCTACCCGTTCCCCAACCAGGACGCGCCGATTCGGCACAAGGTCGACAGGCGCCCCGCGTTGACGATCATGCCGACGCTGATCTACCCGGAGAGCCGGGGGACGGTGCGGCTCGCGTCGGCCGACCCGCTCGCGGCGCCACTGATCGACCCCGGCTATCTGTCGGCGCCCGGCGACAGCGAGGTGCTGTTGGACGGCATGGAGCTGATCCGCGAGACGATGGCGTCGGCGGGCATCGCCGGCGAGGTCCGCGGCGAGCTCTCGCCGGGGCCGGCATACGCGAACCGCGCCGCGCTCGCGCGGGAACTGCCGAACCGGGCGACCACCGTCTACCACCCGGTGGGCACCTGCCGGATGGGCTCGGACCTGCGGGCCGTCGTCGATCCGTCCTTGCGGGTGCGCGGGGTCGAGGGGCTGCGCGTGGCGGACGCCTCGATCATGCCGACCATCACCGGCGGCAACACCAACGCGCCGTCGATGATGATCGGCGAGCACGCGGCCGCCCTGATGTTGGAAGCCGTGTGACGCCACCGAACGGGCCGGCAAGTGCGGTTCGTTTGGAGAGGCTCTGCGGCGTCCGGTAGAGTTTCCCTTCGGTCCGGCGCTGTCCGGATCGACCCTTGGGGTATGGGGTAATTGGCAGCCCGACTGGTTCTGGCCCAGTTAGTCTAGGTTCGAGTCCTGGTACCCCAGCGTTGTATCGGCGGGCCTCGCGGCCCACCGCGCAGCACGGCACCATCGGGAAGTTTCTAGGGCCCCGTCGTCTAGTGGCCTAGGACGCCGCCCTCTCAAGGCGGTAGCGGC
This sequence comes from Jatrophihabitans sp., assembly GCA_004299665.1. Taxonomy (GTDB): domain Bacteria; phylum Actinomycetota; class Actinomycetes; order Mycobacteriales; family Jatrophihabitantaceae; genus FW021-bin43. The sequence goes on along the minus strand of SCQZ01000208.1, from coordinate 399 downwards.
GGTTCGAATCCGCTCGGGGCTACACCCCTGAACCCCCCGGAACCCGGGGGGTTCGTTCATGATCGCTGGAGGTCAGGCCGGGAGGGCTCTGGGCAACAGTTGGGCAACAGCAGAATCGGCCGATCGTTGCCTCGCGGCCTCCATCGCGGCCGCAACCTCGTCCAGTTGGTCGGGGAAAAGCTGCCCGTACAGGTCCAGGGTCATGGTCGCGGACTTGTCCGAGCACCTGCTGCACCACCTTCACGTTCGCCCCCGAGGCGATGGCCGGCGACGCGGCGGTGTGCCCCAACTTGTGCGAGGTGAGTCCCTCGATCCCGAGGTCCGGTGCGGCGGCGGTGCGGTGCCGCGGGTGGCTCTTGCAGGTGTGATCGGTTGGGTTCAGCTGTGCAACTGGCTGGC
>SCQZ01000207.1 GCA_004299665.1 Jatrophihabitans sp. | reverse complement strand
CGATCGCCTCCCAGATGTCGCCGTTGCCCAGGACCGGGATGTCGAGCAGCGCGACCAGGTCGGCGATCGGACCCCAGTCCGCCGCCGGCCCGTAGAACTGCGACGCGGTGCGCCCGTGCAACGCGACGGACGCGACCACGGCGTCCTGGGCGCGCAGCCCGGCCTCCCGGTAGGTGTGGTGCGCGGCGTCGATGCCCACCCGCATCTTCACCGTGACCGGCACCGCACCACGTGCTTCGCGGACCGCCGCCCGCACGATCGCCTCGAACAACCCGATCCGCCACGGCAGGGCCGCGCCGCCGCCCTTGCGGGTCACCTTGGGGACCGGGCAGCCGAAGTTGAGGTCGACGTGGTCGGCGAGGTCCTCGGCCACGATCATCCGCACCGCGGCCCCGACGATCGTGGGGTCGATGCCGTACAGCTGGATCGACCGCGGCGACTCGTCGGCCTCGAAACGGATCATGCGCAAGGTCTTGGGGTTGCGCTCGACCAGCGCCCGCGTGGTGATCATCTCGCCGACGAACAACCCGGTGGCGGGCGCCATGGCCTCGCGGCACAACCGGCGGAACGCGACGTTGGTGATGCCCGCCATCGGCGCGAGCACGATCGGGCGCCAGACGCGAACCTCCGCGCCGGGCCGCAGGTCACGGGTGGCGAGCGCGGTCATGTGTCCGCGACCACCAACGGCACGCAGCGAGCGATCGACTCGAAGCCCCGGTCGCGGTGCAGGAGCGACACACCCTCGCGGATGGCCACCGCGGCGATCAGGCAGTCGACCGGCGATCGCGGCGTCACGCCTTCCCGCCGGCAGGTCTGGTAGATGTCCGCCGCCGCCCGGGCGTCCAGGATCGGTTCCTGGGCGAGGAAGTGCTGGTTCTCCAGGAGTCTGGCCACCCGCGCGAGCGCCACGCTCGCCGTACCGACCAGGATCTCGAGCAGCACCGCGTCGGTCGTCGCAGCGGTCCCGTCCGCGACCGCTGCGGCAGCGGCGCGGTGCTCGGGGCTGCCGGTGTCACGCAGGTACTCGACCCAAGCCGAGGAGTCGATGAGCACCATCAGATCGCGACGGGCGACTCGGCCCTGCGCATCGCGTCGAGATCGCCCTCCCACCCGATTCCCTGCAGCGAGAGCATCTCCTCGCGTGACATGGGTTCGGTCCGCAGCCGCCGCAATGCGTACGCCACCGCCTCGCGCTTGGTGCGGAACCGGAACCGCTTCATGACCCAGTCCAGGTCGTCGTCGTCGAGGTCGATGTTCGTGCGACTCATGACACCACGATACACATCAAGGTGTAAGCACGGCCTCGGCCTCGATCTCCACCACCCAGCGCGGGTCGAGCAGAGCCGCGACCACCACCATGGTGGCGGCCGGGCGCACATCGCCGAAGACCTCGCCGTGCACGGCTCCGATCGCATCCGCGTGCGCCGCGTCGGTGACGAACATCCGGGTGCGCACGACGTCGGCGAACGATGCTCCGGCCTCGGCCAGCGCCGCGCCGATGATCTCGAAGCACCGGCGCGCCTGTGCGGCCGCGTCCGGGTCCACCGATCCGTCCGGTCGGATCGGCGCCGTGCCGGCGACGATCACCCGGTCGCCGGCCCGCACCGCCCGGCTGAAGCCGTAACGGGACTCGAACGGCGAACCGGAGGCCACCCGCTGCACGGGCACGCGCGGCGTCAGCACCTCGGCAGCCGCCCCGCGAGATAGGCCTCGACCCGATCCAGCGCAACGCGCTCCTGGGTCATCGTGTCCCGCTCCCGCACGGTGACGGCATGATCGTCGAGGGTGTCGAAGTCGACGGTCACGCAGAACGGCGTGCCGATCTCGTCCTGCCGCCGGTAGCGGCGGCCGATCGCCTGCGCGTCGTCGAACTCGACGTTCCAGTTACGGCGCAACTGCGCCGCCAGGTCGCGCGCCACCGGCGACAGGTCCGCGTGCCGCGACAGGGGCAGCACCGCCGCCTTCACCGGCGCCAGCCGCGTGTCCAGCCGCAACACCGTGCGCGTCTCCATAGCCCCCTTGGCGTTGGGCGCCTCGTCCTCCGCGTAGGCGTCGAGCAGGAACGCCAGCACGGCGCGCGTCAGCCCGGCCGCGGGTTCGATGACGTACGGCGTCCACCGCTCGTTCTTCGCCGGGTCGAAGTAGGTGAGGTCGGCACCGGAGTGCGCGGCATGGGTCTTGAGGTCGAAGTCGGTGCGGTTCGCGATCCCCTCCAACTCGGCGAACTCCGACCCGCCGAACCCGAAGCGGTACTCGATGTCGACGGTGCGCGTCGAGTAGTGCGACAGCTTCTCCTTCGGATGCTCGTAGTAGCGCAGGTTCGCCGGGTCGATGCCGAGGTCGACGTACCAGTTCCAGCGCTGCTCGAGCCAGTACTCGTGCCACCGCGCGTCGGTGCCCGGTTCGACGAAGAACTCCATCTCCATCTGCTCGAACTCGCGGGTACGGAAGATGAAGTTGCCCGGCGTGATCTCGTTGCGGAAGCTCTTGCCGACCTGGGCGATGCCGAACGGCGGTTTCTTGCGCGCCGCGTTCATGACGTTGAGGAAGTTCACGAAGATGCCCTGCGCGGTCTCCGGACGCAGGTAGTGCACGTTCTCCTCGGACTCCACCGGCCCGAGGTAGGTCTTGAGCATCATGTTGAAGTCGCGCGGCTCGGTCCACTGTCCGCGGGTGCCGCAGGACGGGCACGGCACCTCGGACAGCCCGGCGGGTGCGCGCCCGTGCTTGGCCTCGAACGCCTCCTCCAACTGGTCGGCGCGATTGCGCTTGTGACAGTTCAGGCACTCGACGAGCGGGTCGGTGAACACCTCCAGGTGCCCGGACGCCCGCCAGACGTCCGTCGCAAGGATCACCGCCGAGTCGATGCCGACGACGTCCTCCCGGCCGGTGACCATCGCCTTCCACCACTGCCGGCGGACGTTGTCCTTGAGTTCGACGCCGAGCGGGCCGTAGTCCCAGGCCGACCTGGTGCCGCCGTAGATCTCGCTGGAGGGGAAGACGAATCCGCGTCGCTTGCTCAGGTTGACGACAGCGTCGTTGATTCGGTCGGACACGAGTTCTCCTGGATCTCCTGCTCCTGCGGCCGCTCCGGGCCGGTTACGAGTGCGGGTTCCAGGGTATCGGCCGCGCGGGCGCGTTCTCGCCGCCGTTCCAGCCGCACGAACAGCGCGTGCACCGCCCAGGCGAGCAGCGCCCCGGAGACGCAGTCGGTCAGGTAGTGCTCACCGGAGTACACCAGGCTGAAGGTCATCAGCACCGGATAGCCGGCGAGCAGCGGCCGCGCCCACTTCTTCACCCGCTTCCAGACGAACAGGACGAACAGCATCGTGCCGCCCAGGTGCAGCGACGGGATCGCCGCCACCTGGTCCACGACCCCCTGGCCCTTGTCGACCAGGGCCTTGGCCACCGACAGGTGCAACTCCGACCAGCCGCGCGTCGAGATGCGCTCGACCCACGGGTTGGCCCCGGACCGGGTGTGTGTCATGGCGCCGAGCAGCCCGCCGTGCGGGACGTACTGCGGGTCGCCGTACATGCAACCCGGGTCGTTGGGGTGACTCGCGACCTGCACCGGCAGGCAGCGTGCCGCTGCCCACGGCGGCGCGGCGGGCATCAGCGTGAACAACGCGAAGCCGATGAACGACAACGTGACGAACCGCGCCGCCCACTTGTGGAACAGTTCGCGGCGGCGCAGCCACAGCACCCCCGCCGTCACGTACGGCAGCAGGAAGAACGAGACGTAGCAGATGCACACCACCACGTCCCACCAGCGCACCTGCGGATACTTCAGGTGCGCCTGCAGCCAGACGGTGGGTTCGGCCCCGAGGAACAGGATCCGGTCCATGTCGATCTGCGGCTGCCACCAGGTCGGCATGCCCAGCGTGTCGGACAGGCCGCGCAGGTAGTCGTAGGCGACCAGCACCAGCGCGAACGGCAGCCAGTCCAGGATCACCCACACCAGCCAGACCGGGTGGTATCCGATGCTGGCGGCCACCGCGAGCAGCGTCATCCACAGCAGCAGCCCCTCGCGGTCGAACGGCACCCCGTTGACCCAGCACTCGCGGACCAGGGCCACCGCCCAGATGACGACTGCCCCCCACCGGACGCCGGTCAGCAACGCGCCGAGCCGCGTCGTGCGCGGGAACCAGTCCGTCCGCTCGCGCCAGAGCATCCGGGAGATCACGCGGGGCTCTCGTGCCGGTGTGCGGCGCCCCGTACGGGCGCGTCGCGCGAGGTCCTCATGCCGGCGCCGCCACGGGTCCGGCCGCGCCGAAGCGGCGGTCGCGCCGGGCGTACGCGAGGCACGCGGCCCACAGATGGGTGCGGTCGAAGTCCGGCCACGGCGTGTCGACGAACACGAGCTCGGCGAAGGCCGCCTGCCAGAGCAGGAAGTTCGAGGTGCGCTGCTCGCCGGATGTCCGGATGAACAGGTCGACGTCCGGGAGCCCGGGCTCGTCCAGGTAGGCCCCGATCGTCCGCTCGTCGATCTTGGCCGGATTCAGCGTGCCGGCCTGCACGTCGCGCGCGATGGCCCGGGTCGCGTCGACCAGTTCGGCCCGGCCGCCGTAGTTGACGCAGAACTGCAAGGTCAGGCGCTCGTTCATGCGGGTGTACCGCTCGGCGTCCTCGAGCTGGCTGATCACGCTGCGCCACAGCCGCGGACGCCGGCCCGCCCACCGGATCCGCACGCCGAGCGCGGCCAACTCGTCGCGCCGTCGCCGGATCACGTCCTTGTTGAAGCCCATGAGGAAGCGCACCTCCTCGGGCGAACGGCGCCAGTTCTCGGTGCTGAAGGCGTACGCGCTCACCGTCCCGACCCCGAGCTCTATCGCGCCGTGCAGGACGTCCATCAGGCTGGCCTCGCCGGCCCGGTGCCCCTCGATCCGGGGCAGGCCGCGGGCGTGCGCCCACCGACCGTTGCCGTCCATGACGATCGCCACGTGCCGCGGCACCAGTTCGTGCGGGATCGCGGGCGGCCTGGCTCCGGACGGGTGCGGCGGCGGGTCGGGCCACCGGCGCCCCTCGGGAGAGTCCACGCGGACACGGTATCCGAGCCTGCGCCCGCTCCGACCCCTGTTGCCCGGAGGTTGTCAGCCGATCTTCATCGCGGCCGCGGCGCGGTAGCGGCGGCGCGGCGGCCTATCCTCGCGGTCGTGCGCACCACGAGTCGGCGAGGCTGACGTGCCGGAGGGCCATGCCGTCCACCGCCTGGCGCGGGCGGTACAGCGCCGGTTCGCGGCGGATGCGATCGCGGTAACCAGTCCCCAGGGCCGGTTCGCCGCCTCCGCCGCACGCATCGACGGGGCCACGCTGCGCTCCGCGCAGGCCTACGGCAAACACCTGCTGCTCGACTTCGGCGCCCAGCGATGGGTGCACGTGCACCTGGGGATCTACGGCCGGCTGACGATCGCCGACCCGCCGGCCGGTCCTCCCGTCGGTGCGGTCCGCATGCGCCTGGTCGGCCCGCGCGCGTGGGCGGACCTGCGCGGGCCTGCGGCGTGCGACCTGCTTGCGCCGCAGGAGCGCGCGGCGCTGCTGGCCCGGCTCGGACCGGACCCGCTGCGCCGCGACGCCGACCCGGACCGGGCGTGGCGGCGCATCCACGCGAGCCGGGCGCCCGTCGCGACCCTGCTCATGGACCAGCGCGTCGTGGCGGGGGTGGGCAACATCTACCGCGCGGAGGTGCTCTTCCGGCACGGCGTCGACCCGCTGCTGCCGGGCATCGCGCTGCCCGAGCAGACGTGGCAGGCGATGTGGGCCGACCTGCGCGTGCTGATGCGCGCCGGCGTGCGGGACGGGCGGATCGACACGGTGCGCCGCGAGCACGAGCCCGCCAGCACCGGCCGGGCGCCGCGCCGCGACCGCCACGGCGGGGAGGTCTACGTGTACCGGCGCGCCGGGCAGCCGTGCCACGTGTGCGGCACCCCCGTCGCCGCGACCGTCCTGGGGGGCCGCAACCTGTTCTGGTGCCCGACCTGCCAGCCGGCCCGCACCTGAACCGCGCCGCCTGAACGTCCCCGCTCGGCGCTAGTAAGGACCTAGCCGCGGTCGACGAGCGGCAGCGACCGCAGGCCACGCTCCAGGTGCCACTGCAGGTGGGCGGCGATCAGGCCGCTCGCCTCTCGCCGATCGGCCGGCGTGGACGCACCCGCGACGACCCAGTCCCCCCGCAGCAGGGCGACCATCAACGCGATCGTCGCCGGCTGCGGCCGTGCCGACCCGGCCGGGCGGCAGTCCGGGCAGACCGCCCCGCCCGCCGCGACGTGGAACGCCGCATGCGGCCCCGGGGCGGAACACTTCGCACACTCGGTGAGCGCGGGCTCCCAGCCGGCCTGCGACATCGCCCGGATCAGGAACGCGTCCAGGATCAGGCCCGCGTCGTGCTCGCGCGCGACGAGGGCCTTCAGGGCGCCCACCACCAGCAGGTACAGCCGCAGCGCCGGCTCGCCCTCCTCCGTCAGCCGCTCGGCCGTCTCGCAGATCGCCGACACCGCCGTCCAGGCCGCGTAGTCGCAGGCCAGTTGCGCGCCGTACGCGCCGAGCGACTCGGTCTGGGTCACGATCTCCAGCCCCCGCTGCCCGCCCGGCAGCACCTGACCCTCCGGCAGCCGGGAGTGCAGTTGGACGTCGATGTGGCTGCCCGGCTCCAGCCGCGCCCCGAACCGGGACGACGTGCGCCGCACCCCCTTGCCGACGGCGCGCACCCTGCCGTGGCGCCGCGTCAGCAGCGTCACGATCCGGTCGGCCTCGCCGAGCTTGTGCACCCGCAGCACGACCGCCTCGTCACGGTAGAGCGGCACCGGCTCATCGTCCCAGGTCCGGGCACACCACCGCGGGTTGCGACACGGGCACCGACAGCCGGCGGTGCAGCACGACCGCCAGCGCCGCCATCGCCAGTCCGGCCGCGACGGTCACCAGGAACGCCAATCGGGCGCCGTGCGCGTCGGCGATGCCGCCGACCAGCGACGAGCCCGCTCCGTAGCCGATGCCGATGCCGGTCGTCACCCAGGCCAGCCCCTCGGTGAGCGAGGTCGCCGGGACGAGCGTCTCGATCAGGCCGAAGGCGGTGATCAGGGTCGGCGCGATGCCCAGCCCCACGACGAACGCGCAGACCGCCAGGACCGGGATGTCCGGGGCGAGCAGGAACAGCACCGGCAACAGCCCGAACAGGACCGCCTGGCGACGGAACCGGTCCAGCAGCGGCGCCGACCGGTGCCGGGCGCCGTAGGCGAAGCCGGCGACGCAACTGCCGAGCGCGAAGGCGGCCAGCAGCACTCCGCTCAGCGCACGGGACCCGTGCTGGCCCGCGAAGGCGACCATCGTCACCTCCGCGCTGGCGAAGACCGCCCCCATCGCCAGGGAGACGAACGTCAGCAGCAGCATGCCGGGGTACCGCAACGCCGACCGCTGCCGCGGCGTGCCCGCCGGGTGGGGCGGCGGCTCGCTGTCACGCCGGCTGCGCAACCACGGCGCGCCCACGGCGACGAGCGCGGCTCCCACCGCGAGCGCGAGGATCGGGTCCGCCTGGGTCGCCAGCAACGTCGCCAGCAGCGGCCCGACGGTGAAGACGATCTCGTCGAACGCCGACTCCAGCGAGTACGCCGTCGACAGTTCCGGCCGGCCGCCCAGGACGAAGGACCACCGGGCCCGCGTCAGCGATCCGACCGCGAGGTAGGAGAAGCCCATGACCAG
>SCQZ01000206.1 GCA_004299665.1 Jatrophihabitans sp. | reverse complement strand
CGCTGGGGGTGGACCGTGCCGACCTCACCGCGAAGCTGATCAACGGGGCGCAGAAGTACTCGTCGATCTTCAACTACCCCGCGCTGACCTACGCCGACGTCGGGGTGATCGGCTGGCTCGTCGACGGTGCGGCGATCTGCAACCAGGTGCCGCTGTGCCGGTCGTCGTACGGGCCGTACGCGCGGGCGATGATCCGCATCTGCAAGGAGGAGTCGTTCCACCAGCGGCAGGGCTACGAGTTGCTGCTGACGATGATGCGCGGCACCGACGCGCAGCGGCAGATGGTGCAGGACGCGACCGACCGCTACTGGTGGCCGTCGCTGATGATGTTCGGCCCGCCCGACGATGCCTCCCCCAACACGGCGCGGTCGATGGCCTGGGGGATCAAGCGCCACACCAACGACGAACTGCGCCAGCGCTTCGTGGACATGACGGTGCCGCAGGCCGCCTTCCTGGGCGTCACGCTGCCCGACCCGGACCTGCGCTGGAACGAGGCACGCGGTGCCCATGACTTCGGGGCGGTCGACTGGGACGAGTTCTGGCGCGTCGTCTCCGGCGGCGGGCCGTGCAACGCGCAGCGGATCGCCGCCCGCCGCCGCGCCCACGAGGACGGCGCCTGGGTCCGCGAGGCCGCGATGGCGCACGCCGGAAGGGGCGGGACCGGGTGAGCAACGACGCAATGGGGCCACATTGGCCGCTGTACGAGGTGTTCCTGCGGGGCAAGCGCGGGCTGAACCACGTGCACGTCGGGTCGTTGCACGCCGCCGATGCCGACATGGCGCTGCGGCACGCGCGGGACCTGTACACCCGGCGCAACGAGGGCGTGAGCATCTGGGTGGTCCGCTCGAGCGAGATCACCGCGTCCAGCCCGGACGAGAAGGATCCGTTCTTCGCCCCGTCCGGCGACAAGGTCTACCGCCACCCCACGTTCTACGACATCCCGGCCGACGTCCCCCACATGTAGGCAGTGCCGTGAGCCATCCCGACGAGAACCCGTACGACCTGCTCGCCACCGACGACGAGGGGCACCACCGCTGGGCCTTCGGCACCGGCTTCGTCGACCCGCTCGAGGGGATCGACACCCGCGTGCCGGCCGGGGTCGAGCCGGACGCGCTGTCCCGATACTGCCTGGCGCTCGGCGACGACGCGCTCGTCTACTCGCACCGGCTGCAGGAGTGGATCACCCGCCTGCCGGAGCTGGAGGAGGAGACGGCGGTCGCGAACATCGCGCTGGACCTGCTCGGCCAGGCGCGGATGCTGCTGAGTCGCGCCGGCCGCGCCCGCCCCGAACTCGGCGACGAGGACCGGCTCGCGTTCCTGCGCGTCGAGAACGAGTTCCGCAACGTGCGGCTCGTCGAGGCCGCCGACGCGGACTTCGCCGAGCTCGTCGTCCGGTTGCTGATCTTCGCGACGTGGCGCCTGGCGCTGTTCGAGCGGCTCGCGGGCTCGGCGGACCCGGTGCTGGCGGCGATCGCGGCGAAGGGCGCGAACGAAGTGCGCTACCACCGCGAGTACGCCGCCGGGTGGGTGGTCCGCCTGGGCGACGGCACCGCCGAGTCGCGGCGGCGCACGGCGGCCGCGCTGCAGCGGTGGGAGCCGCTCGTCGAGGAGCTGTTCGGCCCCGACGCGATCACCGCGGCGCTGCCCGGCACCGCGGTCGATCCGGCGACGGTCCGCGCCGAGGTCGAACTCTCCCTCGCCGCGGTGCTGGCCACCGCGACCCTGGAGCGGCCGGACGTCCCACCGCTGGGGCCGGTGTCCGGCGGCTACGGCCGCGACGGTGCGCACACCGAGTCGCTGGGTCACGCCCTCGCGGTCCTGCAGGCGGTCGCCCGCCAGAACCCGGGTGCGACGTGGTGAACACGGCAGCGGCGTGGGAGGTGGCGGCGCAGACGCCCGACCCGGAACTGCCGATGCTGACCGTCGCCGATCTCGGCATCCTGCGTGAGGTGTCGGTCGAGGACGGGTGCGTCGTCGCGACGATCACACCCACCTACAGCGGCTGCCCCGCGATGGGTGAGATCGGGGCGGACGTACGCCGTCGACTCGAGCGTGCCGGGTACCGCGACGTCGAGGTCCGCACCCGGATCGCGCCGCCGTGGTCGAGCGAGTGGATCACCGACGCCGGCCGCCGCAAGCTCACCGCCGCCGGCATCGCGCCCCCTGCCGCGGCCGCACCGCGCGCGTGCGCCATCGCCGCGTCGCGGCTGCTCACGCTCCCGACGGCGGCGCCCGTCGCGTGCCCGCGCTGCACGAGCACCGACACCGAGCGCGTCGCGCAGTTCGCCGG
>SCQZ01000205.1 GCA_004299665.1 Jatrophihabitans sp. | reverse complement strand
AAGCCGCCCTGTCCGCCGTTGCGCGCGGCGGCGGCCACCCGCACGTTCGCCCGGGTCGCCATCGTCATGCCGACGTATCCGACGGTCGCGGAGAAGGCCGCGCCGATCAGGAAGAAGATCGCACGCCCGACCCGGACCCCGGTGCCGCCCTCGTTGACCGGCAGTAGCAGCAGCAGGATGAACACGATCACCGAGAAGACGCTCAGCGTGCGGAACTGACGGTTCAGGTACGCGGCGGCGCCCTCCTGGACCGCACGGGAGATCTCCTGCATCTTCGGGGTGCCCACGTCGGCCCGGAGCACCTCCTTCACCAGCACGACGGCGTACACCAACGCCAACAAGGCGATGATGCCGATGACGATGACGAATCCCCGCTGCCCGCTGGTGATGCCCGGCAGGTCGGCGGCGATCAGGTGGTGCGCGGCCATCTGACTCCTCGGTGAACGGCGGCTCGCGGAGCGCAGGACTCGACGTCCGCGACGGACTGTTGGTTCTGCGCCCGAGGGCACGCCGGAGCGCGCGCCGGAGCGCTGACGCGGGGCAGTTTAGCCACCGCCCCGCAGGCGCCGGTGCGGCGGGTCGACTCAGCCGGCGGCGTCGACGGCGGAGTCGAGGTCCCCGAAGATCTGGAACACCCCGTCCAGCCCGGTGATGGTGAACAGCTTGAGGATGCGTTCGCTGGTGCACACGACCGGCAGCGAGACCCCGCGCTCCCCCGCGGCGGTGCGGCTGGACACCAGCGCGCCGAGCCCGGTGGAGTCCAGGAAGCTCACCGCGGACAGGTCGACGACGACGCCGTGCAGCCTGCGCTCGATCTCCGACTCCAGCCCCTCGCGCAGTGCCGGCGCGGAGTGCAGGTCGACCTCGCCGGCGACACCGACGACGCAGACGTGGCCGCCGCGACGCTCGGTGACGGTCAGTTCCACCGGTCAACCCCTCCTGCGGCGCACGCGCCTGGGACATCATGGACGACTGTCCGTCAGCATGCCACACCCGTCCGAGAGGGGAGCCCGTGCCGACCTTGCTGGACCGGTTGCTCGCCGGCACCGCGCCCGGGGAGTCGCCGTGCCTGCACGTGCGGACCCTCGCCGCCCGGCCGGCGCGCTACGCCCCGTGGCCGGGGTGGGTGCCGGCCGGGGTGCGCGCCGCGGTCGAGGGTGCCGGTGCCGCCCGGCTCTGGAGCCACCAGGCGGCTGCGGCGGACCTGGCCCACCGCGGCACGTCGGTCATCCTGGCTACCGGCACCGCCTCCGGGAAGTCGCTGGCGTACCAGCTCCCCGCGTCGGCCGCGCTCACCACGGAGGACCGGGCGCGGGTGCTGTACCTGTCCCCGACGAAGGCCCTGGCCGGCGACCAGTTGCGGGCGCTGCGGCAGCTCGCCGTCGGCGGGGTCCGCCCGGCCACGTACGACGGGGACACCCCGCGCGAGGAGCGGGACTGGGCGCGCGCCCACGCGAACTGGCTGCTGTCCAACCCGGACATGCTGCACCGCTCGCTGCTGCCGGCGCACGACCGCTGGGCGCGCTTCTTCCGGAACCTGCGGTACGTGGTCCTGGACGAATGCCACGTGTACCGCGGCGTGTTCGGCGCGCACGTGTCCGGGGTGATCCGCAGGCTGCGGCGGGTGTGCGCGGCGTACGGCTCGGCCCCGGTGTTCGTCCTGGCCTCGGCGACGGTCGCCGATCCCGCACTGCTGGGCGAGCGCCTCACCGGCGAGCCGGTGACCGCGGTGACGGCGGACGGGTCGCCGCGCGGGGAGACGGTGTTCGCGCTGTGGGAACCGCCGCTGACCTCGCTGCGGGGCGAGCACGACGCCCCGTTGCGCCGCACCGCCGGCACCGAGGCGGCCCGATTGCTGGCCGACCTCGTGGTCGAGGACGCGCAGGTGCTGGCATTCGTCCGCTCGCGACGCGGTGCCGAGCAGACGGCCCTGGCCGCGCGGCGTCACCTGACCGAGGCGGGGCTGGGGCAGCTCGCCTCGCGGGTCGCGTCGTACCGCGCCGGTTACCTGCCCGAGGAGCGCCGCGCGCTGGAGGCCGAGTTGACCTCGGGCCGGCTGCGGGCGGTCGCGGCGACGAACGCGCTGGAACTGGGTATCGACGTCACCGGCCTGGACGCCGTGGTCCTGGCCGGCTTCCCCGGGACGCTGGCATCGCTGTGGCAGCAGGCCGGCCGGGCCGGGCGGGGCACGGCCCCCGCGCTGGTGGTGTTCGTCGCCGGTGACGACCCGCTGGACTCCTACCTGGTGCACCACCCGGACGCGGTGTTCGGACGGCCCGTGGAGGCGAGCGTGTTCGACCCGGCCAACCCGTACGTGCTCGCCCCGCAGCTGTGTTGCGCCGCCGCGGAGTTGCCGCTGCGTCCCGCGGACCTCGACACCTTCGGCCCGGCCGCCGAGCCCGTGCTCGATCACCTGGTGGCGGCGGGCATGCTGCGCCGCCGCCCCGCCGGCTGGTACTGGACCGCCACCGGCCGCCCCGACGCCGAGATCCGCGGTGCCGGTGGCCGTCCGGTCTCGGTGGTGGACGCGGACAGCGGGTCGTTGATAGGGACGGTGGATGGGTCCGCGGCGCACGGGAGCGTCCACGACGGCGCGGTGTACCTGCACCAGGGAAGAGCGTTCGTCGTGGACCGTCTCGACCTGGACGCGGCGGTCGCGCTGGTCCGCGAGCAGGACCCGCCGTGGACGACGACCGCCCGCGACGTCACCGACATCGCGATCGTCGCGACGCAGTCCGAGTCCGCCTGCGGACCGCTGACGGTCGCCTTCGGGACCGTCGAGGTCACCAACCAGGTGACCAGCTACCTGCGGCGGCGTACCGGCACCGGCGAGATCCTCGACGAGACCCCGCTGGACCTGCCGCCACGCCAACTGCGCACCAAGGCGGTCTGGTACTCGATCGCCCAGGACGCGCTCGACGAGGTGGGACTGCAGGCGTCGGCGGTGCCCGGGGCCGCCCATGCCGCCGAGCACGCGGCGATCGGGCTGCTCCCGCTGTTCGCCACCTGCGACCGCTGGGACATCGGCGGCGTCTCGACGGCGTTGCATGCCGACACGGGTCGCCCGACGGTCTTCGTCTACGACGGACACCCTGGCGGAGCCGGGTTCGCCGAGCGTGGCCACGCCCGGTTGCGCGCCTGGCTGGGCGCCACCCGCGAGACGATCGCATCCTGCGAGTGCCCGGCCGGCTGCCCGTCGTGCGTGCAATCCCCCAAGTGCGGCAACGGCAACGAGCCGCTGGACAAGGCGGGGGCGATCACCCTGCTCGACCTGGCGCTGCGACACCTACCCGGTTGACGGTCCCGAGCGCGACCGCTGCGCCCGCGCTGCCGCCGACGCGATCCGATCACCGAGCAGCGGCAGGTGCAGGCTGACCTCGGCCCGGACCTCGACGGTCCCGCTGCGACCGTCCGCGGCGAGGTCGGTGGCGCAAGCGACCAGGCGGGCGCCGTTGCGGACGGCGATCTCGCGCGCGGCCCCGCACGGCTGCCCGCCGGTACCGATCCGCCCGGCGGCGGCCAGCGCGGCCAGGTCGGCCGCGGTCTCCACCCGGTGGCGCGCGGCGACGGCCGCGGCGCGCACCGTGACCACCGTCCCGGCGAGCAGCAGCACCAGGCAGGCCGCGACGATCCAGAGGGAGGCGGAGCCGCGATCACCACCGCCGCAACCCGCCCGGGTCACGGCGGGACGGCAGGGGTGACGCCGGCTGCGGCACCGACGGCGGCACCGGAGTCTGCATCGGAGGCTGCATCGGCGGCATCGGCGGCGACGCCCGGTTCGAGGGCGGCGACCGCGCGGGCCGACACCGTGGGCGAGGGCAGCCAGGAGGCCACCGGGATGGCGCGCATGCGCACCGTGGCGGTCACCGTGGAGCCGTCGCCGTCCAGTTCGAGCGTGGCGCCGGGGGCGAGCCGATGTGCCAGCCGGTGCGCGGTGCTGTCCGCACCACGCGCGGCGGCCCGCGCCGCCTCCCTGGCGGCGTCCTCTACCCGGACACGAGCCCCCGCGACCGACACCGCGGATATCAGCACCGCGAGGACCACGATCAGCACCGGCAGCCCGACCGCCAGTTCGGCGGTCACCATGCCGGCGTCGCCGGACCGGGAAGTGGATCGCGTCTCAGATCGCATGCAGCGCCGATTCGACGAGGGAACTCAGCGCCGACGACACCGCGTCGCTGCGCACCACCTTGTACAGGACGACGGCGAAGGCCACCGCCGCCACGGTGCCGACGGCGTACTCGGCGGTGGACATGCCAGAATCAGCTCGGGCGCGGAATCGGCCGGCTACGGCGATGAAGAACTGGATCACGAATCCCATACCGACACCGAACCTGGCAACCCAACTCAGCGCCTGAATCTGCGCCAATCTGTGGACGACACGGTGAGTTGCGGGTCGACAAACCCGGGCCGTGTTGCGGACGCGGCGATGCTTGTTCTATGCCGCTGCCGAGCACATCTTTGAGGAACCCGGGGGTTACCCTTCCGGCGCGTCCTCGCCGTACTCGGCAGTCGGCCCGTGCTTGCCGCGGCCGGACCGCTTGTGGTCGCCCGGGGTTCGCTCGCGGACCTGCTCGGCGTCTTCAGGCGAGATTCCGATCAGCGCTCGCAGGAAGTCCTCCGGCGGCACGTCCGGCGGCTTTTCTTCCTGTCCGGTCATTCGTCCACGATACCGCGCCTTCGCCAAGGTTCCGTCTTACAGAGGTGTTATTCGTTCGTGGCGAAACACGTCCGCAGGGTCTAGACTCGTCCGAGATCCGTGATTGGAGGTTAGTTGTGACAGTCAACGAGGTCGTGCTGGGTCACTTGAACGCGGCGCGCGCCGAACTAGAAGGTCAGCGCATCGCCGCCGAGGCGGGCATCCGTGACATCGACCGCTTGATCCGCAGCTATTCGGGCGAGAACACTCCCCGGCCGTCGGTGGGACGGACGCCTGCCGCCGTAGACGCCAGCAGCAAGCCGACCATGGCCGAACTGGTCCTGGGATTCATGGAACGGGATCAACGCCGCGCCGTTCCGGCCCTGGACATCGTCGCCTTCTTGGTAGCGGCGGGCTGGGGGGACAACTCGATCCGGTCCCAGATGGTGAAGATGAGCAAGCGAGGGAGCATCGTCCGCGTC
>SCQZ01000204.1 GCA_004299665.1 Jatrophihabitans sp. | reverse complement strand
GCGGTGGTGGGCTCGTCCGCGATGATCAGCTTGGGGCTGCGCGAGAGCGCCATCGCGATGACGACCCGCTGCCGCTGGCCGCCGGACAGCTCGTGCGGGTACGACCGCAGCATGCGCTGCGGATCGAGGCCGACCAGGTCGAGCAGTTCGGCGGGGGTGCGGGTCCCGCCGCGGCGGGTCTGCTGCTTGAGCTGCGCGCCCACGGTCATCGCGGGGTTCAGCGCCGACAGGGCGTCCTGGTAGATCATCGCGATCTGCGTGCCCATGAGCGAGCGCCGGGCGCGACGGGACAGCGCGAGCAGGTCCTGGCCGTCGAACTCGATCCGCCCGCCGACGCGCGCCCCGGCCGGCTGCAGCCCGGCGATCGTGAGGGCGGTCAGGGACTTGCCGCAGCCGGACTCCCCCACCAGCCCGAGGACCTCGCCGCGATGCACCTCCAGGTTGATCCCGTCGACGATGTCGACGCCGTTGTGGCGAGCCTCGAAGCCGACCCGCAGCCCGGTGATCCGCAGCACCGGCGCCCCCTCGGGCAGGGGGCGGGCCCGCGCCGCGAGCCGCTGCACGGCCTCGGCGAGCCCGGGCAGTTGCACGATCCCCGGTCGGGGGCCGCGGGCCGGTGCCGGGACGGCCGCGGCCGGCTCCTCGGGTCCGGCGGCCGCGACGGTGCTGCGGGAGGCCGGCGCGGCGAACACGTCGGAGATCCCCTCGGCGAGCATGTTCAGCGACAGCACGGTGAGCAGGATCAGCATCCCGGGGAAGAAGGTCGCCCACCACCCGTGGCTGGCCAGCAGCTGCTCGCCGTAGGAGATCACGCTGCCCCACGAGGACGCGGCGTCCTGGCCCTGCAGTCCCGCGCCGATGAACGACAGCGACGCCTCGAAGACGATCGCGTTCGCCACGAGCACGGTCAGGAACACCAGCACCGGGGCCGCGCAGTTGCGCACCACGTGCCGCACCAGGATGTGACGCCTGGGCGCACCGATCACCTGTTCGGCGGCGACGAAGTCCTCCCCGTACTGGCTCTGCACGTTCGCCCGCACGATGCGGGTCATCTGCGGCATGAACACGAAGCCGATGGCGAGCACCAGCACCAGCAGGTTGTCGTTGCCGAACGCGATGACCAGCACGGCGGCGAGGACGATCGTCGGGAAGGCCATCACGACGTCGAGCAGCCGCATGACGACCTCGTCGACGACCTTGCCGCTGGTGGCGGCGAGGGCCCCCAGGATCGATCCGGTGACCAGCGCGATGGCCGCCGAGCCGAAGCCGACGATCAGCGAGCGGCGGGTGCCGGCGATCAGCCGCGAGAGGACGTCGCGGCCCTGCCGGTCGACCCCGAACCAGAACTGCGCGCTGGGCCCCTGGTGCGGCGGCGCGAGGGCGGGCGTGGTGGGGTCGTGCGTCACCAGCAGCGGCGCGAGCACGCCCACCAGCACGACGAACAGCACGAAGCCGAGCCCGAGCTGCGAGCTCAGCGGTAGCCGGCGCAGCGACCGCAGCGGCGCGGCGATCGGGTTCGCCATCAGTGCGCCCCCCGCAGTCGCGGGTTGACGATGAAGTACAGCACGTCGACGATCAGGTTGATCACGACGAAGCCGAGGGCGATCACGATCACCAGCCCCCGGGCCAGCCCCGCGTCGTTCTGCTCGACGGCGGACATCATCTGGGTTCCCATCCCGGGCAGGGAGAAGATCGCCTCGATGATGATCGCCCCGCCGATCAGGTAGCCGATCTGCAGGCCGAGGGCGGTGAGCGGCGTGATCAGCGCGTTGCGCAGGACGTTGCGCCCGATGACCACCACGGGCGGCAGGCCCGCGCCGATGGCGGTACGCACGTAGTCACGGTCCAGTTCCTCGACCATCGAGGTGCGCACGATCCGCGCGAGCGAGCAGCCGACCGGCACCGCGAGCGCGATCGCCGGCAACGTCATGCTCATGAGCCACTGCGACACGGAGGTCTCGGGGTTGACGTAGCGGCCGGTGGGGAAGGGCCCGCCTCCGATCGTCGAGAACCGCTGGATGAGCAGGATCGCCAGCCAGAAGGAGGGGATGGCGATGCCGGCGATCGACAGCACCCGGGTCAGCTGGTCCGGCCACCGGTCCCGGTAGAGCGCGCCGGTGATGCCCAGCACCAGGGCGACCACGATCGCCCCGATCACCCCGAGCACGGTGAGCTGCAGCGTCACCGGCAGCGCCTGCCCGATGATCGAGCCGATCGGCTTGTTCAGCGCGTACGTGGTGCCGAGGTCGCCGTGCAGCAGGTTGCCGAGGTAGGAGACGTACCGCACGGGCAGCGCCCGGTCGAGGCCGTGCTGGTGGTTGAAGGCCGCGACCTGGGCGGGTGAGGCACTGTCGCCGAGGGCGGCGATGGCGGCGTTGTTCGGCGACAGCGCCAGCACGACGAAGATGAAGGCGATGATCCCGAGCATCAGCGGGATGAGTGTCAGCAGCCGACGCGCGATCAGCCCGAGCACGATGCGCACTGCGGATACCTCCTCCTCGGCCCGGTGTGACCGGGCCCGCGGTCACCGGGGGGCGCAGGTCCCCGGCGACCGCGGACGCGATCAGCCCTTGCGGCCGACCCCCAGGAAATACAACCCCGTGGTGGCGGCACCGTGGAAGTTGGTGAGCTTGCTCGGGTCCGAGCCGGTGATGGTCTTGGTGTGGTACAGCGGGTACAGCGGGACCTCGTCGGCGACCAGGTCGAAGACCTGCTTCCAGGTCTTGGCCTGCGCGGAGCCCTTCTGCTGTGCCCCCTGGTCGATGAGCGAGCGCGCCCGGGTCGAGGCGGCGTCGGTCCAGCGGGCGCGGGTCTGGGCCCAGGTGCTGTTGTAGTAGTACCAGCGCAGCAGCAGGTCGGCATCGGGCCCGAAGACGGACGGGTCGCCGCTGGCGGCCAGGACGCGGAACGAGTCCGAGGGGACGAGTTCGCCGTAGACAGCCGAGGACGGCTTGGTGTTGAGCGTGGCGTTCACCCCGATCTGCTTCCAGCTGTCCAGGACCACCGGCGCGCTGTTGGCGATGAACGCGGTGTTCGTGGTCACCAGTTCGAAGGACAGGTTCTGCGCGCCCGCCGCGGCGAGCAGGCTCTTGGCCTTCGCCGGGTCGTAGCCGTACACGGTGGCGGCCTTCTGGTAGGCGGAGTTGGCCTCGTCCAGGTAGCAGGTGGCGGCCGTCCCGTAGCCGCTGAGCGCGGTCTTGATCACCTTGTCGGTGTCGATCGCGTAGAACAGCGCCTGGCGGACCCGCTTGTCGTCGAACGGCGGCGCCGAGCAGTTGAACATCAGGAACATCAGGTTGAAGGCCTGCCGCTTGTCGACCTGGAACTTGCTGCTCACGGTCGAGACGTCCAGGTACGGCACGGCCTCGATCGCCTGCGACTGGCCGCCGACGAGGTCGTTGAGCCGGGCGTTGTCGTCCGGCGTGGTGTTCATGACGATCTGGGTCACCAGCGCCGGCCGCGAGCCGTTGTACAGGCTGTTGTTCGACATGACCACGCCGGTCGTGGCCGAGGCGCTGTCGACCTTGAACGGGCCGGAGCCGACCGGGTTGCTGTCGAATGCCTTGGACAGCGCCGCCGTGGCGGTCTGCGCCTTCGGGACGATCTTGATGACGGCGATCCGCTGCGTGAACAGCGGGAAGGGCGTCTTGAGCGTGAACGTGACGGTGCTCGCGTCGGTCGCGCTCACCGAGTCGATGAAGGTGACGAAGGCGGCCACCAGCGCCTTGTTGGCCGGGTCGAGCACGCGCTGGAAGGACCAGACGACGTCGTCGGCCGTCACCGGCGTGCCGTCGGAGAACTTCGCCTCGCGCAGCTTGACGGTCCAGGTGAGCCCGTCCGAACTGGCCGTGGGCTCCTGCTTGGCCAGGGCCAGGAAGGGCTTGCGCGTGATCGGGTCGAGGTCGACCAGCGGCTCGAAGACGTGCTGGTTGATCGCCGTCGCGACGGCGCTGGAGGCGCTCATCGGGTCGAAGCCGCTGGACAGCTGGAACGCGGCCGTCGCGGTGATCGTGCCGGAGGGGTGCTTGGCGGTCCCCACCGCCGAGCCCGACGAGGAACTCGAGGGCGACGATCCGCCGCCGCAGGCGGCCAGGCCGGCCGTGATCGCGGTCGCCGCGCCGAGGATGCCCGAGTACTTGAGGAAGTTCCGCCGGTCCATACCGGTCAGGTCGAGCGCTGTGCGCCGGTCGCTCATCTGCCACTCCTCGATGAAATAGAATGAGGGACGTCCTACGTCCTATGACGGAGAACTTTAGGTACGCCCCGGAACCACGTCAAGGGCCGTCGGGTAACGATTGCGCCGCGACGGCGCGCCCGCTTCCGGGGCGGGGTCGGGCTGGGTGTCGGGCTAGGGTCGGCAGGCATGGCCGACCGCACCGTACGCACCGTCGTGTCCGGGATGTCCTACACCGAGTGCCCCCGCTGGCACGGCGGGCGGCTGTGGTTCGCCGACTTCTACACGCACGCGATCTACTCGGTGGCCGCGGACGGTACCGACCTGCGCACCGAGGTGTCGGTCCCGGCCCAAGGGTCGGGCATCGGCTGGCTGCCGGACGGGCGGCTGCTGTACGTGTCGATGCGGGACCGCACCGTGATGCGCCGCGAACCGGACGGCAGCCCGGCCGTGCACGCCGACGTCGCGGGCCGGGTGGGTGGCCACCCGAACGACATGGTCGTCGACGCTCGGGGGCGGTGCTGGCTGGGCAACTTCGGCTTCGACCTGATGGCCGGTGCCGACATCGCGACGGCCGACCTGCTGCGCATCGACCCGGACGGCACGGTCGCACGGGTCGCCGGGGACCTGTGGTTCCCGAACGGCAGCGTCGTCACGCCCGACGGCGCCACGCTGATCGTCGACGAGACCTTCGGCAACCGGATCAGCGCCTTCGCCATCGAGGCGGACGGCTCGCTGGGGCCGCGGCGGGACTGGGCCCGCTTCGGTGACCTGCCTGCCTCGCCGGTCATCGCCGAGGCGCTGCCGCAGGCACGGTTCGCGCCCGACGGCTGCTGCCTGGACGCCGAGGGCTGCCTGTGGGTCGCCGACGCGATCGGCGCCCGGGTGTGCCGGGTGGCCGAGGGCGGCGCGATCCTGGACACGATCGTCCCCGGGACCGGCGTGTTCGCCTGCATGCTCGGCGGCGCCGACGGGCGCACCCTGTACCTGTCCTGCGCGCCGGACTTCGACGAGCATGCCCGCAGCGCGGCACGGGAGGCGCAGATCCGCGCGGTCCGGGTCGAGGTGCCGCACGCCGGCCTGCCGTGAGACCGGTGCCCGGGCCGTGACGACCACCGGGCGACTAACGGACGACTACCAGACGGCGTTACCGCGCAGGATCGCCTCGGCTCCGCCGTCGACGAACAGCACCTGGCCGGTGACGTGGGTGTTCGCCGGGCTGACCAGGAACGCCAGCGGCGCCGCGACCGCCTCCGGCGGGGCGTAGCCGTTCAGCGGCATCGGCACCGCGCGCGCCATGATCTGCTGCATCTGCGGGTCGGCCACCAACGGGTCGCTCATCGGCGTGAGGACCACGCCCGGGGCGACGGCGTTGAGCGCGATCCCGGCACCGGCCCACTCGGGAGTGGGCGCGGCGCGGCGCACCCAGCGCGCGAGCGCCGCCTTCGACGAGGAGTACAGCAGCGGCGCGTGCCCGGCCGCCAGCACCTGCTCGGCGCGGGCGCGGGCCGCGGCCTCGTCGCGCTCCAGGCAGGCCGCGACGATCTGCTCGTCCAGCGGGTGCACGCTCGACACCGAACCGATCACCGCCGCGCGCGGGTCCGTGCCGCGCGCCAGCGCCGGGCGAAGCCGTTCGAGGAACTCCACGACGCCGAAGAAGTTGACGCTCGGGATCGCCGGGTTGGCCCCCGTGATGCCCGCGCAGGCGACGGCCACGTCGACCTCGCCGACGGCCGCGGCGGCCCGCGCCCGCCCGGCCGGGGTCCCGAGGTCGGCGCAGACGTCGGCGCCGGCCAGGTCGACCCCGAGCACCTCGCACCCCTGCGCGGCCAGCAGCGCGGCGGTGGCGCGCCCGATCCCGGACGCCGATCCGGTGACGACGGCCCGCCGCGCCATCAGATGTGCGACCCGCCGTCGATGCGCAGTTCCGAGCCCGTCCAGTACCCGCCGTCGGACGAGGCAGCGAAGGCGATGGCCGCGGCGATCTGCTCCGGTTCGCCGAAGCCGAGCAGCGGCAGCACCCGGGCGTAGTAGCTGCGGTCGGCCCCCTCGGGGAAGGTGACGGCGGCGGTCAGCGCGGTGCGCACGCCGCCCGGCGAGATCGCCAGCACGCGGATCCCGCGCGGGGCGAGTTCGGCGGCGAGCGTCTGGGTCAGCGCCAGGACCGCGCCCTTGCTGGCGGCGTACGCGCTCATGTACGGATGCCCGTGCGTCGCGGCGCTGGAGGCGATGTTGACGATGACCCCGGTCCCGTCCGGCAGGTGCGGCGCGACCTCGCGGCAGAACAGCACCGTGCCGAGGGTGTTCACCGCGAACAGTTCGCTCATCTGCGCGACCGTGAGGGTGGCCAGCGGGGTGGTGCGCTGCATCCCGGCGACGTTCGCGAGCACGTCGATGCCGCCGAGCGCCTCGGCGGCAGCCGCGACGGCGGCGATCACCGCCGCCTCGTCGCTGACGTCCGCGACGTGCGTGACGAACC
>SCQZ01000203.1 GCA_004299665.1 Jatrophihabitans sp. | reverse complement strand
ACGGTGCGGAACCGGGCGTCAGGCGGGCGCGGGGTGGTAGCGCCGGCTCCATTCGTCGTAGCCGCCGCGGACGTCGCACACGTCGGCGAAACCCGCCCAGCGCATGAGGCTGGCCGCGACCGAGGACCGCCACCCGCTGGCGCAGTACACCACGATGCGCTCCCCGTTCGGCAACTCTTCCATGCGCCGGCGCAGGTGGGGTAGCGGGATGCGCACCGATCCGGGCACCGCGCCCTGCTCGACCTCGTCGGGGTTGCGGACGTCCAGGACGATCGCGCCGCGGCGCCGGGCCTGCTCCAACTCGCCCACGTCGACGCGCTCGGCGGTGTCCGTCCGGCCGCCCGCCAGGCCGGCTCGCGGCAACGGCCAGGCAACGTAGCCGACGACGTTGTCGAACCCGATCCGGCCCAGCCGGGTACGCGTCTCCTGCTCGCGCCCCGGCTCGGCCACGACGACGATGCGCTCGTCCAGCCCGGCCACCATGCCCGCGGTCTCGGCGAACCGGCCGTCGAGGCCGACGTTGATCGACCCGCGCAGGTGTCCGCCGGCGAACTCGTCCGGCACGCGGCTGTCGATCACCACCGTCCCCGACCCGGGCAGGTCCTCGGCCCGCAGCCCCGGCAGTGGGGCCCCAGTCGCCAGCAAGGAGTGCAGGGAGCGGTTCAGCTGCACGTCGTCGGAGAAGTAGGCCGGGGCAAGGGGCTGCCCGACGGTCAGTTCCGCGACGAACTGCTCCTCGCTCATCGGCCGGACCGACGGGTTGGTGTGTCGCTGCGCGCCGATCGTCGAGACCAGTTCGGTGGACAGGTTCTTCCCGCAGGCCGATCCCGCCCCGTGCGCGGGCATGACCAGCGTGGGGTCGGGAAGGCGCAGCAGTACGTCGTGCACGCTGTGGTACAGCGCGCGGGCGAGGTCCTGTGCGCTCGAACCGGCGGCGGCAGCGAGGTCAGGGCGCCCGACGTCACCGATGAACATCGCATCGCCGGTGAGGACCGCGTGCGGCGCCGCGCCCGGCCGCTCCCGGACGACGACGCTGATCGACTCCCAGGTGTGGCCCGGCGTCTCCAGCACCTGCAGTTCGACCTCGCCCAGCGCGATCCGCTCGCCGTGGGCCAGCGGGCGGAACTCGAAGGCCGCGTCGGCGCGGCGGCCGTACCCGATCCACGCCCCGGTGGCCGCGGCCAGTTCCAGATGCCCGGCGACGAAGTCCGCGTGGAGATGGGTGTTGATGACGCCCACGATCCGCACGCCCCGCGCCGCCGCATCGGAGAGGTACTCCTCGACGTCGCGACGGGGATCGACCACGACCGCCTGACCGCTCGCCTCGTCGCCGACCAGGTACGACGCGTGCGACAGGCACTGCAGGTAGTACCGCTCGAGGATCACCGTGCTCACGGTACGGACTTCGCGGCTCGCCGGGAACCGGTCGCCGGGCGTGGTCAGAGGATCCTGGAGCCGTACATCTCCCCCTGCGGGTCGGCCAGCAGTTCCAACCGCTCGCCGTCGGGGCCACGGAAGTAGATCGACTTCCCGGATTCGAGCTGGTACGCGACCCCGGCGTCGTCGAGCTTGGCGCGCAGGTGATCCCATGCCTGCTGCGTCACGGAGATGGCCAGGTGATGGTGCCCGCCCAGCACCTCCCGATACTCCCCGACGTCGACGCCCGGAAGGTCGAAGTACGCCAGCAGATTGCCGGCCCCGACGTCGAAGAAGAAGTGGCTCGAGCCGGGGAGGTCGCGGTTCTCGAAGATCTCCGCGAGCGGGAACTCCAGCAGATCCTGGTAGAACTCGACGGTGCGCCGCACGTCGGAACTGATCATCGCCGTGTGATGGATGCCCCGGGCGCTGCTGCCCGGGCGCGGGTCCTGCAGGAACTCCTTCTTGATCTTCTGCCGCTCTCTCGCGAGAGAGTCCAGGTCGACGTCGCTCATGCCCGAAAGGTACCGCGGGTCGTGCCGGTCCTGCTCCGACGGCTTCAGGACGCGACGGGCGGAGCCGATCCCGACGCAGCCAGGACCGCGGCGTCGCTGCCGCCGTCCGGCAGGTACGCGCGGCCATGCCTGCGAAACGCGACCAGCGATCCGATCGTCACGCCCGCGACGGCCACCAGTTGCAGCAGTGGCGCGAGCGCCGGCACCTGATCCACCAGCACGCCGGCCGCCAGCGCACCGGCCAGCAGTCCACCGAGGATTTGCAGACTGTCCGCGACGTCTCGTACCCGATGCCCGGACGTCAGCCGGACGATCAAGGTCGTCAGCGTGCCGGTCATATAGGTGGTGGACAGTCCCGATACCCCGAATCGCTGAACGCTGCTGCTCTGCACACCCAGCGCGACCGCGTTGCCGCCGAGCAGCGCCAGTTGCACGACCCCCCGTGGTTGCGAACCCTGTAACCACCAACCGACCGCGCACAGGAGGAACAGGGCGCACTCGACGCCGAGTGCGCGCGTGACCGCACGCGGCCAGATCGGCTGCCGCTCGCATGCCATGCCCGCGAGTCGGCTACCCAGGATGCAGCCGCCGATGTAGCACAAGATCGCGGTGAGGATGTGGCGGGCGAGTGTGCCGTCACCGTCGGCGCCCGAGATCCCGAGCAGCACGAGGTTCCCGGTCATCACGCTGGTGAACGCGCCGCCCAGCGCGAGGAAACCGATGGCGTCGGTGGCCCCGGCGTTGACCGTCAGCAGGACGACGAACGCATGCCGCAGACGCACGTCGCGGGCCGCGTGCGACGGCGCGATCACGCGCAGGCTCGGGGGATTCGAAGGCCGTGAGCGACGAGCACAGCCCACTATGGCGAACGGGCGCCGCGATGCGCTCGGGCCACCTGCACAGGACTCGGGCCCGTCAGTGTGCGCGTTGCACCGTGGTCACCGTCGCCGGGACGTCGTCGCGGGCCGGATCGCTGCCTGCGAAGCTGACCGCCAGGGCGACGAGCAGCAGCAGCGACGCTCCGCCGAAGAGCACCATCAACGTCCCGTGGGGATAGACGACGGCAACCCACGCGGCCCCGAAGGCACCGCCGCCGAAACGCATCATGTTGAACACGCCGAGCGCCGTACCGGTCCGGCCCGCCGGTGACCGCGTTGCACCTGTCGCCGAGGGCGTCTGCACCAGGGCGACACCGATCCCGACGAGGACGAGCAGGGCGCACAGGCCGGCGAGGCTGCGCGCGCCGGCGTCGGTGAACCAGCCGAGGGCGACACAGGCGATCGACAGGACGGCGAGGCCGCTGCGCATCACGACCCGCGGGCCGATGCGGTCGGCAAGCGAACCGACGGCCGGAGCCAGCAGCGCCATGGCCGCCGGCAGTGCGAAGACGAGGAACCCGGTCGTCCCCGTCGATCTGCCCAGGGTGCCCGTGACGTAGAGCGGCACCGCGATCAGCACCGTGAGCAGGGCCACCATCTGGGCGAACGTCGCGACGGCGCTGCGCATGAACCGCACCTCGACGAGCAGCCGGGGCTTGATCATGGGTCGCTCGCTGCGCCGCGAGACGAGGACGAACACCACGATGCAGGCGACCCCGGCGACCCCTCCCGCCACGACGACCCACCGCGGCACCTCGCGCTGCGGGACGACGGTGACCGCGGTCATCATCAGCGTCGCGCCGGCCGTCAGCGAGAGGGCACCCGGCCAATGCAACGGGCGGGAGCGGCCGGCGTCTCTGGGTAGGCCGCGGCCGGCGAGCATCACGATCACCGTGAGCGGGGCGAGCATCCAGAAGATCGAACGCCAGCCCCACACCTGGGCGAGCAGCCCGCCGATGGGTGGCCCGACGGCCTGGCCGGTGCCGTTGGCCGCGGCCCACGCGCCCATCATCCGAGACCGGTACCGGGCCGGATAGATGTCCGCGAGCATTCCCATGACGCACGGGGGGATCGCGGAGCAGGCAAGACCCTGGACGGCCCGCAGCGCGACGAGGACGGCGAGCGAGGGGGCCGCCGCGGCGGCGATCTGCGCCACCAGCATCAGCCCCAGAGCGATCTGGAGGGTGCGCCGGCGACCGAACCGGTCACCCACCCAGCCGCTGAGCGCCATGCCGGCGGCGAGCACGAGCACGAAGCTGCTGACCACCAGGACTCCGGCCGAGAGCGACGCGTGGAACTCCGTGGTGATGTCCCGCAACGGGACGTTGAGGATGTTGTTGCTCAAGGTCCCGATCACCGTCGCCCCGAGCAGGGCGGCCAGCACCACTGTGCGCCGGCCGCGAGATACCCCGTGCCTCGCATCTGGTGCGCACGGGTGCGCCACGGCGGCCACCGCTACCGGACGGTCACTCGCCGTCGGCGCGGGTCACCGAGGTCGAACCACCCAGGAAGACCTCGCCCAGGTCGGGCCGCGCCAGGATGGTCGCCGCGGACTCGGAGACGTGCACCTCGCCGGAGACGAGGATGTAGCCCCAGTCGGCCACCCGAAGTGCCTCGGTCGCCTTCTGTTCCACGAGCAGGACCGCCACGTCGTTGGCAGTCAGCGCCGGGATGTACCGCTCGAACAGTTCGTGGGTCAGGCTCACCGACAGCCCCGCCGTCGGCTCGTCGAGGATGAGCACGGGTGGTCGCAGCATGAGGACCCGGCCCATCGCGACCATCTTGCGCTCGCCGCCGGACAGTCGGGACACGTGGCGGTG
>SCQZ01000202.1 GCA_004299665.1 Jatrophihabitans sp. | reverse complement strand
AAGATCATCGGATTGACCGTCGGCGGCGACGACTACGTCACCAAGCCCTTCAGCCTGGACGAGGTGCTGGCCCGCATCCGCGCCGTGCTGCGCCGGGCCGGTTCGGCGCGCGTCGCCGCGCCGCCGTCGCGGATCACCTTCGCCGACATCGAACTGGACGACGACAGCCACGAGGTGATCAAGGCAGGCGAGGCGGTGGCGCTGTCGCCGACGGAGTTCAACCTGCTGCGCTTCCTGATCCAGAACGCCGGCCGGGTGCTGAGCAAGGCCCAGATCCTCGACCACGTCTGGCACTACGACTTCGGCGGCGACGCGAACGTGGTCGAGTCCTACGTCTCGTACCTGCGGCGCAAGATCGACACCACCGAGCCGCGGTTGCTGCACACCGTGCGCGGCGTCGGCTACGTGCTGCGCGTGCCGCGAGGCTGAGGTGCCCGGTCCGCCGGCCGCCGGGCTCCGGCACCCCCTCGCGGGCCTGCGCCGCGGGTACGCGCGCACGCCGCTGCGGGTGAAGTTGGTCGCCGCCGTCGCCGTGCTGCTGGTGGTGGCACTGGCCGGGTCGGGCGCCGCCGCGGCCGCCACGCTGCACGGCTACCTGGTCCGGCAGATCGACGCCCAGTTGCTCAGCGCGGCCCAGTCGCTGGCGCACGGGCCCCGGCCCGGCCCGCCCTCCCCGGAGGACCGCGGACGCGGGCGGCTGCCCAGCGCGTACGTCGTCGAGACGCTCGACGCCGGCGGCCGGATCACCTCCGGCCCGACCAGCAACCTGCCCGACCCCCACCAGGCGCTGCCCGCGCTGCCGGTCCTCACCGCGGCGCAGATCGCCGCCGGCCCCCGGCACCTGACCGTCGACTCCGTGCGCGGCGACCGGCAGTGGCGGGTGCTGGCCGCGCCGATCGCGTTCCCCGACGGCTCCGTCGGCACGGTGCTGGTGGCCCAGAGCCTGCAGGGTGTGCACGACACGGTGTCCCGGCTGATCCTGCTGCTGATCATCATCGGCGGGGCCGCCGTCGTCGTGATCACCGGCGCCGGATGGGTCCTCGTCCGGGCGAGCCTGCGGCCGTTGCGCGCCGTGGAGCGGGCCGCGGCGACGATCGCGGCCGGGGACCTGTCGCACCGGGTACCGGTCGCGGACTCGCGCACCGAGGTGGGCCGCGTCTCGGCGGCGCTGAACACGATGCTTGCCCGGATCGAGCGCGCCTTCGAGGACCGCGCCGCGTCCGAGCAGGCGGCCCGCGCGTCCGAGGAGCGCATGCGGCGCTTCGTCGCCGACGCCAGCCACGAACTGCGCACCCCGCTGACGACGATCCGCGGGTTCGCCGAACTGTTCCGTCAGGGCGCCCCGAGCGGTGCCGTGGACGCGGCGCACGTCATGGCGCGCATCGAGGCCGAGGCGACGCGGATGGGGCTGCTCGTGGAGGACCTGCTGCTGCTGGCACGGCTGGACCAGGAGCGCCCCCTGGCGCAGGCGCCGGTGGACCTGCTCGCGGTGGCCGGCGACGCGGTCCAGTCGGTGCGCATCACCGCGCCGGGGCACCCCGTGACGCTGACGGTCGGCAGCACGGACCCGCCGCCGATCGTCCTCGGTGACGAGCCGAGGCTGCGCCAGGTGCTGGGCAACCTGCTGGCCAACGCCGTCCGGCACACCCCCGACGGCACTCCGGTGTCGGTCACGGTGGGCACCCGCGTGTCACCGTCCGGGCCGGCGCTGGTGGTGCTCGAGGTCGCCGACGAGGGACCCGGCCTGACCCCGGAGGCGGCCGCGCGGGTGTTCGAGCGGTTCTACCGGGCCGACCAGGTGCGCGGCCGCCGGGACGGCGGGACGGGCCTCGGGCTGGCGATCGTCGCCGGCCTGGTCGCGGCGCACCGCGGCCGCGTCACGGTGCAGACCAGCCCGGGCCACGGCGCGCGGTTCCGCGTCGAACTGCCGCTCGCCGAGAGTTGACAGCAAACCTCCAGAGTCGCCTCAGCGATCTCGTAGCCGCGCGCGGGACAAAGGAGGTATGACAACGGCCGCGGCTGCACTGCAGTCGGTGGCCGGGCTCGGGTGGACCGCGATCGCGTGCATCGTCGTGGTGTGCGTGCTGAACTACCTGGGCGCCGCGGTGGCGACGCAGGCCGCCGCCGGGGTGCGGCTCCCCCTCGGCGAGCTCGTCGCCTCGCAGGTCGCCTCGTCGGCCGCGAACCTGCTGACCCCGGCCGGGGTCGGCGGCGCGGCGCTGACGGGCCGGTACCTGACCCGCCGCGGCCGCCTGCGCCCGGCCGAGGCGACCGCCGCCGTCTCCGCCCTGGCCGCGCTCGGCGGCATCGCGGACCTGCTGGCGTTCGTGGTGATCATCGGCCTGGCACTGCTGCTCGGCCTGCCGGGGGCCGCCGCGGAGCTACCCGAGCTGACCGAGCGCCTGGCGAACATGGCGCCCGTGCCGCAGGGCTGGTGGCAGTGGATCCTGGTCGCGCTGGCGGCCGGCGCCGTACCGGCGGCAGTGCTGATCGTCCGCCGCCGGCGGGTGGCGGGGCGCGCCGCCCGCGCGTGGAACTCGTTCGTGTCCTCACTGCGCGACCTGGCCCACCGCCCGGGCCGGGTCGCTACCTTGCTGACCGCCTCGGCCGCGACGACCGTGCTGTTCGCGGCCGGGTTCGCCGCGGCCGCCGTCCTGGGCCCGGCGCACCTGCCCGGGGCGGACTTCGCGGCCCTGATGATCGGGTACATGATCGCCGCGGCCGCGGCGAACGCCGTTCCGACACCGGGCGGTATCGGCAGTGCCGACGCCGCGTTCGTCGGCGTGCTCGTCGCGGCGCACGTCCCGCTGGCCCCCGCGCTCGCCACCGTCCTCGCGTTCCGGGTGGGGACGCTCTGGGCGCCGGCCGCCGCGGGGCTGTTCCTCACCGGCACGCTCAAGCGCCGCCAGGCGATCTGACGGGTATCCGCCCGCTCGGCCGGGTGCGGGCGTAGGCTTCCCACGCCCGATCGGCGGCATCTCGGGGGAGGAACGGCGTGGCCGGTTACCGGCACGTTCGGCGTGTCCTGCGCTTCCTGCAGACCCGCCCGACCCGCCGGCAGGGCTGGAACTGGGCCATCTGGGCCGTGGCCGCGATCGTGCTCGTCAGCATCGCCGCCACCGGCGGCCACGGCACGGCGCCGGCCGCGGGCTCGGGCGCCGGCTCTGCGGCTGTGGCCACCGGCTCCCCGGGCGCACCGCCGCGAGCGAGTGCTCCGCAGCATTCCCCGTCGACCCCGGGCCGCGCGGCCGCGGCCGACGCCCCGCCCGAGCCTTCCGGCACCACCGCCACGACCGGCGCGGACGTGCTCGGGGCCGGCGGCGCGGTGCTGCCGAATCCGGGACGCACGCCCGGAGCGGTGAACCCCGCCGTGACGCAGTCAGACATCGACTCCACGATCTGCGTGACTGGCTGGACGGCTACCGTCCGTCCACCGTCGAGCGAAACCACGGCGTTGAAGGAGCAGCAACTCGCCACCGGATACGCCTACCGCGGCGACACGAATCCCGGCGACTACGAGGAGGACCACCTCATCTCCCTCGAGCTCGGCGGGTCGCCCGCTTCACCGCTGAACCTCTGGCCCGAGCCGTACGCCGCGCCGGACGGTGCGCGCACCAAGGACCTGGTCGAGAACAAGCTCCGCGAACTGGTGTGCTCGGGCGAGATCACGCTGGCGAGCGCGCAGCGTGCCATCGCGACCGACTGGTTCGTCGCCTACGAGCGTTACGTCGGCGCTCCCGCCGCGCCCCCGACGACCGGTGGGAATCCCGCGTCGGCCGTTGGCGCCCCGGCAGCACCGCCGCCGGGGGTCGCGGCGACGTGCACGGCCAGCATGAGCGTCTCCGATCCGTCCCAGAACTCGACGACCGACGTCATCGTGAGCACCGGGGTCCCCGGCGCGCAGGTCAGTGCCACGGCGCACTACAAGTCGACCGACACCACCAGGACCGGCGTGGCGGGCAGCGACGGCACCGCGCGGATACCGTTCGACGTCGGCCGGGCGACGATGGGCTATCAGGTGCAGGTCGAGGTGACGGTGAGCGCGAACGGCTCCAGCCGGTCCTGCGGCACCGCCTTCACGCCGCAGTAGAGGAGCGCCGCGGCATCGGCGCGGCGCCTGATCAGCCGCCGGCGGTCACCACGAGTGCGACGGTCGAGGCCAGCAGCAGGGCCGTGATCAACGCTCGCGCGGCGCGCTCGTCCATCCTCCGGAACAGCACGTCGCCGGCGAACCAGCCGAGGACGGCGCCCGGTACTGCGCACAGCACGTACAGCCAGACGCGCGAGGAGGTCTGCCCCAGCGCGGCGAAGGCGGCGACCGCGACGATGTCCTGCAGGCAGAACACCGCCTGCAAGGTGGCACGTTGACGCCGCACCGGCATCCGCAGCGCGTGCAGCGCCGCGACGATCGGCGGCCCGTTCATGCCGGTCGAGGTCAGCGCCGCCCCGCCGATCAGCCCCGCCCCGAGCACCGTCGCCCGGCCGGGCCGGACCGTGCGGCCCGCCAGCGTCCAGGCGAGGAAGGCCAGGGCGACTCCGGCGACGCCGTAGGCGAGGACCCGCTGCGGCGCCAGGATCAGCGCGGCCAGCCCCGCCGGCATGCCGACGATCGCGGCCAGGCAGATCCGGGTGGTGAGCACTCGGTCGACCTCGCGCCGCTCGCGCCAGGCGGCCCAGGACGACATCGCGGCGCTGGCCGCGGTCACCGCCACCACCGCGTCGTGCGGGGTGGCGGCCAGGGCGAGCAGGGGGACCGCCACCAGGGCGAAGCCGAAGCCGGTCGCGGCCTGCGCGACGCCACCGGCCAACCCGGCCGCGGCCGCCGCCGTCACTGCGCCGATCACGCCGGTCGCCGATCCGCGTTCCGTGCAGGATCGATACCAAGCAAGTGCTTGCTAGGCTTACCGGCATGACCTCCCCGGACGCGCCGCTGCGCTTCGACGACCGAACCGTCCTCGTGACCGGCGGCACCCGCGGCATCGGCCGCGCCATCGCCGCCGCGTTCCTCGGCGCGGGCGCCGACGTGGCGGTGTGCGGCCGCACTGAGCCCGACGAACCGGTGGCGGCCGGGGGCCGCGCGGCCTTGTTCGTCCCGGCGGACGTGCGCGACCCGGACGCGGCGCGTGCCCTCGTCGCGCGGGTGGCGCAGGAGTTCGGGCGGCTGGACGTGCTGGTCAACAACGCGGGCGGCTCCCCGGCCGCCGACTCGGCTACCGTCTCGCCGCGGTTCGTCGAGCGCATCGTGACCCTGAACCTGCTCGCACCGTTCTACGTCGCGCAGCCGGCGAACGCGGTGATGCGCGAGCAGGACGGGGGCGGCGTGATCGTCAACATCGGCAGCGTCGCGGCCCACCAGCCCGAGCCGTTCACCGCCGCCTACGCCGCCGCCAAGGCCGGCCTGCTCGCGCTCACCCGCGCGCTCGCGCTGGAGTGGGCGCCCAAGGTGCGCGTCAACCACATCACCACCGGGCTGGTCCGCACCGCGGACACCGCCCAGTTCTACGGCGACGGCTCCGCCCTCGCCGACCTGGTGCCGATGGGCCGGATGGCGGTGCCGGAGGACGTCGCGAACGCGTGCCTGTTCCTCGCCTCGCCGCTCGCCGCCTACGTCAACGGCGCCGACCTCGCGGTGCACGGCGGCGGCGAGCCGCCGGCCCGCTACCTGGTGACCAGGCAGTAGCCGCACCGGCACGGCTCACCCGCCGAAGCGGGCGTGACCGGCCGTGAGCACCGGCGTGCCCTCGTGCAGCGCCGCGAAGCGCAGGTCCGCCCCGCTCCACAACTGCAGGTCCAGGCGCTGGCCGGGCAGGACGGGCGCCGCGAACCGGCCCGCGAGTTCGACCAGGTCGGCCGGGTGCGCGCCGGTGGCACGCGCGACCTGCAGCGTCGCCGCGGCGAGCGTGCACAGCCCGTGCAGGATCGGGCGGGGCGCGCCGATGGCGGCGGCGGCGCCGGGATCGATGTGGATCAGGTGCCGGTCGCCGGTGAGCCGGTACAGGGCCGCCTGGTTGTCCGCCGTCGCCAGCGACGTCGACCGGTCCGGCGCTCCCTGTGGCGCGGCGGGGGCGCCGGGCCCGCGCTCCCCGCCGAACCCGCCGCGTCCCGGCGCGAAGATCGACCAGGTGGCGCAGAAGTACTCGCTCTCCACGACGACGTCGAAGACCGCCGCCGTCCCCTTGTCCCACACCGCCGCGACGCGGGCCGACATGCGGACCTCGCCGTCGCGCGGCAACGCGGCCAGCACCTGCAGGTGCTGTGCGCCGTGCAGCGCGGTGGCCACGTCCCAGGCGCCGCGGGCCGCCAGCACGTCCGGGGCCCACTGGGCCAGGGTCAGCGCGAAGGTCGGCAGCACTCGCAGCCGCTGCTCGAAGACGAGGTCCAGGTCGCTCGCGGCCGCGCCCACGGCGAGGGCGTACAGGATCGCGTCGCGCTCGGTGTAGCCGACGGTGCGGCTGCCCAGGTCGGCGCCGTCGAGTTCGTGCGTCATGGCTCTCCCAGCCGCAGCGAGCCGGTGCCGGCGATCGGCCGGCACTCCCGGATCGCGATGCGCCATCCGGACGACGTGCGTCGCAGCGTGTCGGTGTACTCGCCGAGGAAGTCCCAGTAGTCCGGCGGTTGCGCCCGCCCGAACGGGTCGGCGCCAGCGGCCAGGTGAAACGCCCGCACGTAACTGACGGCCGTCGCGGTGTCCCCGTCGACGCGGATCCGGCAGTTGCCCACCAGGTGCTGGGTCGGCCCGCAGCCGTCCAGGTACCGGACGGTGTTCGCCGTGATCTCCGCCAGGCCGCAGCGGCCGTAGGCGACGGCGTCGGCGGTGAAGACCTCCGCCATCCGGTCCCAGGCCTTGGTGTCGAAGACCTCGGCGGCAGTGAAGATCAGATCGATGATCTCCTCGCGATCGCCGGGCCGCGGGCCGCCCGTCCGGGGGGTGGGGCTCATAGGTCCGGGAAGGGCATGTCGAGGTTGGACTTGAGCAGCCCGCCGTCCACAGCGAGCACCTGACCGGTGACGTACGACGACGCGGGCGAGGCGAGGTACAGCACCGCCGCGCCGACGTCCTCGACGGTGCCGAGGCGGTGCAGCGGCGTCTCGCGCTCGAGGCGTTCCTTGATCGCCGGATCGGCGGCGACCTTCTCCAGCGACTCGGTGAGCACGGCGCCCGGCGCTACCGCGTTGACCCGGATCCTGGGATTGAGCTCCGCGGCGAGCAACCGCACGGAGTGGTCGAGCGCGGCCTTGCCGCTGCCGTAGGCGACGTAGCCGCGGCCCACGACGTGCCCGATCGTGCTGGAGACCATCACCACGCTCGCCGCGTCCGACCCGAGCAGGTGCGGGACCGCCTCGCGCACCAGCCGCAGCCCGTTGACGACGTTGCTGCGGAAGGAGTCGAGCAGCGCGTCGTCCCCGGTCCTCAGGAACGGGCGCGGGTGGGCGCCGCCGGTGACCGAGACCAGGACGTCGAGACGCCCGTACTCGGCGACGGTGCGCTCGACCAGGTCGTGCGCGGCGGCCGGGTCGTAGGCGTCGGCCGGGATCGCCAGCACCCGGCGGCCGGTGCCCTCCCGCACCGCCGTGGCGGTCTTCTCCAACTCCTCGGCGGTCCGGGCGGCGATCGTCACGTCCGCACCGGCCTCGGCGAGGGCACGTGCCGCCGCCGCCCCGATGCCGCGGCCGGCCCCGGACAGCAGTGCGACCTTGCCCCGCAGCTGGAACAGATCCACTATCACTGTCTCACCGCCCCGACAGGTAGCAGCCGCTGGCGTCCGCTGGCGAAGAACTCCCGCTCTAGCACATCCTTGTCCGCCTCGCCCATCGGCAGGTAGGTCACCGGTCCGCGCCCGCGCCAGGCGAACACCGGATCGGCGCTGCGCCACGCGTCGTCCTGGATCTGCTTCTTGGCCAGCTTGTTCGATCCCGTCGCCGGGAGCGCCGCGGACACCCGGACGAACCGCGGGGTGGCCTTCGTCCCGAGGTCGGGCTGGCGGACCAGGAAGGCGGCGAAGGCGGCGAGGTCGAACGCCTCCGGGTCGTCCACCTCGAGGGCGACCATCAACCGGTCGCCGGAGACCGGGTCGGGGACGGCGAAGGCCGCCGCGGCCAGGACGCCGTCGTAGCGGCGCAGGATGCGCTCGACGTCCAGTGCCGAGAAGTTCTCGCCGTCCACCCGCACCCAGTCGCCCCTGCGGCCGGCGAAGTAGAGGAAGCCGGCCTCGTCGAGATAGCCGAGGTCCCCGCTCCAGTACCAGCCGTCACGGACGCGCTCGCGGTTCGCCGCCTCGTTGTTGTAGTACCCCTCGAACCGGGCGGCGGCCTCACGGTCGGCGATCTCGCCGATCGCCTCGTCCGGGTTGAGCAGCCGGCCGTGCCCGTCCAGACGGGCGGGGGCGCACCGGCGCAGGGTCTGCGGGTCCAGGACGGCGACGCCGTCGTGGGCGGGCCGGCCGAGCGCGCCGGGCGGCGCGTCCGGGGCCGCGGCGACGTGACCGGCCGACTCGCTGGAGCCGTAGGCCTCGACCAGGCGGGCGCCGAAGCGCCGCAGGAAGGCCGCCTGGTCGTCCGGCGACGCCTCGGTGCCGAAGCCGTGGTCGAGGTCGTTGTCGCGGTCGTCGGGGCGCTGCGGCGTGGCCAGGACGTACGAGACCGCCTTGCCGACGTAGGTGAAGTAGGTCGCCCCGAAGTAACGGGCGTCCGGCAGGAAGCCGGATGCGCTGAACTTGCGGGTGAGACAGATCGTGGCTCCCTGTGACAGCGCCGGCGCCCACAGTCCCATCAGCGCGTTGCCGTGGAACAGCGGCATGCAGCAGTAGCAGACGTCGTCGCGGTCGATGTCGTACTTCGCGCAGTTGGCGAAGGCGAGCCGGGCGAGGCGGCCCTGCGAGCAGCGCGCCGCCTTGGACGTGCCGGTGGTCCCGGAGGTGAGCAGCAACAGCATCAACGTCGCCTCGTCGACGCCGTCGGCCCGGGCCGGGTCGCACGCGTGTGCGGCGACGAGTTGCGGGTAGGCCGGATCGTCGACCCGCAGCACGTCGGCGTCCGCCACGCCGACGTCCAGCCCGTCCAGCAGCGCGGCGCCCGCGGCATCGGTGACGATCATCAGGCAGTCGACCGAGCGCACCTCCTGCTCCAGGTCGGTGCCGCGGCGGGTCGGGTTGATGCCGACGACGGCCGCGCCGGCGAGTGCGGCGCCGCCGAGCCAGAACAGGAAGTCGGGGACGTTGTCCAGCAGCACCCCGACGTGGAACGGGCGTCCCGCGTCCCGGCGCGCGGTCAGGATCGCGGCGCGGGCGGCGCTCTCGCGCACCACCTCGTCCCAGGTCCAGGTGCGCTCCCGGGTGCGCAGTCCCGGGTGCCGGTCCCCGGCGCGCGCGAGCAGCAGGTCGGCGACGGTCCCGCTCATGGCCGCTGGTCGCGCGGCACCAGCACGCAGTGGGTGCCGCGGTAGATCGTCGGCATGCACTTGTTGCAGTGGATGCACAGGGACCTGGTCCGCTCGTCCGCGGCGATGCGGTTGACCAGGTCCGGTTCGCGCAGCAGCGCGCGGGCCATCGCGACGAACTGGAAGCCCTCGGCCATCGCGGTGTCCATCGCGGCCTTGTCGGTGATGCCGCCGAGCAGCACCAGCGGCAGGCCCACCGCGGCGCGGACCTGGCGGGCGCCCTCGAGCAGGAACAGGTCGCGGTAGGGGTAGGACTTGAGCAGGAACCCGCCGAACAGCCGCACGCCCAGGCGCATCGGCTGGGGCATCACCGCCGCGAACTCGCGCATCGGGACCTCGCCCTTGAACAGGTACATCGGGTTGCGCAGCGAGCTGCCGGCGGTCATCTCCAGCGCGTCGACGGTGCCGTCGGCCTCCAGCCACCGGGCGACCTGGATCGCCTCGTCGATCCAGAAGCCGCCCGGCACGCCGTCGTCCATGTTGAGCTTGGCGAGCACGGCGATGCGGTTGCCGACGGCGTCGCGCACGGCGCGGGCGGTGTCGAGCGCGACGCGGGCACGGTTGCTCAGTTTGCCGCCGAAGTCGTCGGTGCGCTTGTTCAGGTTGGGGCTCAGGAACGAGCTGACGAAGTAGTTGTGCCCGAAGTGCAGTTCGACGGCGTCGAAGCCGCACTCGATCGCCGACAGCGCGGCCGCGGCGTGCTGGCGCACGATGCGGGCGATGTCGTCGGCGGTCGCGGCCCGGGTGAGGGACATGCTGGTCGCGTGCAGGTGCCGGCTGGAGGCCAGCGCGGGCGTGCCCAGCACCTTCGCCGGCGCGACCGGGCCGGCGTGGCCGATCTGCGCCGAGACCGCGGCGCCCTCGGCGTGCACCGCGTCGGTCAGCCGGCGCAGCCCCGGCAGCGCCTCCGGCCGCCAGTAGAGCTGCGCCGGGGCGGAGCGCCCGTCCGGGGAGACGGCGCAGTACGCGACGGTCGTCATGCCGACACCGCCGGCCGCGACGCGGCGGTGGAACTCGATCAGGCGATCGGAGACGAGGCAGTCGGGGGTCATCCCCTCGAACGTGGCGGCCTTGATCACCCGGTTGCGCAGCCGTGCCGGCCCGAGGGTGGCGGGGGAGAGGATGTCCGCGGCGACCGTCACGCCTTCACGCTAGGCAGCGGGCGGGCGGCGCGCCGCAGGGCCTCCCGCTGACCGGGAGGTTCGGCCACCGGCCGTCACGGGGTGCGCACCTCGCACCGCAGATCCGGCGCGCCGCGAAGGCGCCGGTCGAGGCTGACCAGCGCGGCGCCGAGCAGTTCGGCGAGGGCGACGTAGGAGGCGTCGTGGGTCGTGAGATTGCGGCCGAGTTCGCGGGCGCGCGGCGCCAGGGGCTCGTACGGCCACTGTTCGATCGCGAGGTCGAGCAGGTCGTGGTGCGCCTGCGCGCCCTGGTCGGGGCTGATCCTGCCCGCGTGCTCCAAGCGGCGGATGACGTTCGCCGCTTCGAACGGCATGAGTGCCGGTGCGGCGAGGTCTGCCGCGGCCAGCGCGGCGGCGGCCCATCCCCCGTCGGCACCCGAGTCGACGAGCAGCGCGACGACCGCCGACGAATCGCAGACGAGGCGCTCGGTCACCGTCGACCGGCGTCGCGCGTCGACAGGATCGACCTGGCGCTCACCCGTGACCCGGTGACGGCGACGCGGGCGCGCGCCCGGGCGACCACGTCCGCGACGGCCGGACGGGACGCGCTCTGGATCAGCAGGCCCCGCAGGTACTCCTGCAGCGATTGGCCGGACCGGGCGGCCCGGGCGGCCAGTTCGTCGCGCACCGGACCGGGCACGTCGCGTACCGTCACCGCCACACCCATGCAGCTAGTTTAGCAGCATCGCCTGCAGATCCGCGTCGTCAGTCGGGGTATCCGGGGGCGGTGGGCGGCCACGGCGCCGCCTGCTCCAGCTGACCGGCGAGCGAGAGCAGCAGCTCCTCGCGACCCAGGTCTGCCGCGAACTGCACGCCCACCGGCAGGCCGTCCGGGTCCGTCCCGAACGGGATCGACATCGCCGGCATGCCGGTCAGGTTGAAGATCGACGTCCAGCCCGAGAACCGCACGCCGTGGGTGTACATCGCCTCGACGCTCGTCGTGTCGAGCACGCCCAGCGCCGGCACCGGCGCGGTGAGGGTCGGGGTCAGCAGCACGTCGTGGTCGACGAACGCGCGCCCGACCTCCCAGCCGATCGTCTGGGCGTCGCGCATCCCGCGGGTGACGTCGACGCCGCGCAGTTGCTGGTACTGCTCGTACAGGAACCGGGTGAACGGCTCGAGGTCGTCCTCTCGCAAATCCCGGTCGAGTTGCGCGAGCCGCTCCTGCACGGACAGCACCAGGTTCGCCCCGAACGCGACCGCCGAGGCCTTGGCCGCCTCGGTCATGTCGAACGGCGCGGCGATCGGCTCGACGGTGTGGCCGAGCGACTCGCACAGGTCCGCCATCCGCGTCGCCGCCGCCACGACGACCGGGTCGCAGGGCGGGCCGTTGCGCAGTTCGGTGACCAGCCCGATCCGCAGCCGCCCCGGGTCACGGCCGGCGGCGGCCAGGAACGTCCCGGCCGGGCCGGGCACGCCGATCGCCTCGCCGGGCAGCCCGCCCGCCGCGATGTCGAGCAGCAGCGCGCTGTCGCGCACCGTCGTCGTCAGCGCGTGGTTGATCGAGACCGGGCGGGCGAGGGTGCCCGGTTCCGGCGCGGAGCTCACCCGGCCGCGGCTGGGCTTGAGGCCGAACAGCCCGCACATCGCGGCCGGGATGCGGATCGAGCCGCCGCCGTCGTTGCCGTGGGCGACGGCGACCATGCCGCTCGCCACCGCGGCCGCCGAGCCGCCGCTCGAGCCGCCGGTGGAGTGCTGCGGCTGCCACGGGTTGCGTGCCGGGCCGAGCAGGGCCGACTCGGTGCTGGCGTTGAGACCGAGTTCGGGGCAGTTGGTGGTGCCCAGCACGACCATCCCGGCGGCGCGGTACCGGCGCACCAGCTCGCTGTCCGCCGCGGGCAGGAAGTCCGCGAACAGCCGGCTGCCGTTCGTCGTCGGCAGCCCGGCGACGTCCGCCCCCAGGTTCTTGATCACCGTCGGCACCCCGGTCAGCGGGCCGTCGGGCAGCCCCGCCCCGACCTCGGCCAGCGCCTGCTCGAAGCGGGTGCCGACCATCGCGTTCAGCTCCGGGTCGAGCTTCTCGATGCGGGCGATCGCCGCCTCGCAGACCTCCCGCGCGCTCACCTCGCCGGCCCGGATCGCGGCGGCCGTGGTGATCGCGTCGGTCGTACCCATGCGCGCCACGCTAGGGCCGCCACCCGCGCCGCCGGCCGGGCGTCTCGCTGACCGGGAGGGCACGGCTGCCCGCTCACCCGCCGATGCCAGGCTGGGCGCCGTGAGCGCTCCGGTGGACGTCGCCGCCCTGATGGCCGAGGTCGTGGGCCGGCTGTGCGGGCCCGGCGGGGAGTTCGAGATCGTCGAGGAGGAGGTCCTCGGCGCCCGGATGCCGGTCTACCGGCACCGCGAGCGC
Source organism: Jatrophihabitans sp. (assembly GCA_004299665.1). Taxonomy (GTDB): domain Bacteria; phylum Actinomycetota; class Actinomycetes; order Mycobacteriales; family Jatrophihabitantaceae; genus FW021-bin43. Next base: position 2,580 of record SCQZ01000202.1, on the reverse strand, counting down.
CGCCTGGTCGACATGCTCGCCCGCTCCGCGGAGTTGGGCGACCGCGAGTACCTCGTCACCGCCGACCGCCGGATCGGCTACGGCGAGCACGCCGCGGCGGTCGCCTCGCTCGCGCACGAACTCGCCACGGCGCACGGCGTCGGCAAGGGCGACCGGGTCGCGATCCTGGCCGCGAACTCGCCGGACTGGGTGATCGCCTTCTGGGCGGTCGCCAGCCTCGGGGCCGTCACCGCCGCCTACAACGCATGGTGGACGCCACCTGAGATCGGCTATGCGCTCGGGCACAGCACGCCCGCCGTGGTGATCGCGGACGCGAAGCGGATCGCCCGGCTGCCCGCGACCGACGTCCCGGTGCTGAGCATCGAGACCGACGTCCCCGCGGCGTGCGCCGCGCATCCGGGCGCCGCGCTGCCGGACGTCGACGTGGCCGAGGACGACCCCGCCGTCATCGTCTACACGAGCGGCACGACCGGCCGCCCCAAGGGCGCGACCCACTCGCACCGCAACCTCGTCGCCACGGTCGCCTACCACCGCCTGATGAACGCGACCGCCGCGGCGTTCCGGCCGGACGCCCCGCCGGCGCCGGGACGGTGGCTGCTGTCCATGCCGCTGTTCCACATCGCCAGCCTGCACAACCTCGCGGTGCCGCGGCTGGCCACCGGCGAGACCGTCGTGATGACCCAGGGCGCGTTCGACCCGCACCGGGTGCTGGACCTCGTCTCCCGCGAGCGGGTGACCAACTGGACCGTGGTGCCGACCATGGGGCAACGGCTGGCCGAACTCGGGGACGTCTCGCGGTACGACCTCTCGGCGCTGCGGGCGTTCTCGCTGGCGTCGGCGCCGTCGTCGTTCGCGCTGCAGTCCAGGCTGCGGGAACTGATCCCGGTCGCGAAGGACGCGCTGGTGGACAGCTACGGCCTGACCGAGTCGTGCACGGCCGCCACGGTCGCCACCCCACCGGTGCTGGCCGCCCACCCCGGCACGGTAGGGGCGCCGATCCCCACCGTCGCGGTGCAGGTGCGCTCGGCCGGCGGGCAGGTGCTCGGCGACGGCGAGGAGGGCGAGATCTGGCTGCGCAGCCCGCACAACATGATCGGCTACTGGAACGACCCCGCCGCCACGGAGGCGATCTTCGACGCCGGCCGCTGGATGCGCACCGGCGACATCGGTGCCCTGCGCGACGGGCTGCTGTACCTGACGACCCGGCGCAGCGACCTGATCCTGCGCGGCGGGGAGAACGTCTACCCGCTCGAGATCGAGCAGGTACTCGATGAGCACCCGGCGGTCGAGGAGTCGGCGGTGATCGGCGTCGACGACACGGACCTGGGCCAGGCGGTGGCGGCGATCGTGGTCCTGACGGCGGGCGCGAGCGTGTCCGAGCAGGATCTGTGTGCCTACGTCGGCGAGCGGCTCGCGTACTTCAAGGTGCCCACGCGGTGGCGCATCGGCAGCGACCCGCTGCCGCGCAACGCCACCGGCAAGGTGGTGCGGGCCGGGCTGAGTCTGGAGCCTCCGACCTGACCGGCGGGTCCCGCGCGGCGCGGGCCGCCCGCGTCAGTGGCCCCCGAAACGCTGGTTCTCCGGCCGCGGGGTGATGAACAGCCCGCGCGCGGACACGCAGACCTCGCCGTCCGCGGCGCGGATCTCCCCCTCCGCCCAGATCTTGCGCCCGGAGGCGGCGACCTGGCGCCCGCGCACCGTCAACTCCTGGAACAGCGGGGTGGGCCGGTGGTAGCGCAGCGTCAGTTCCCCGGTCCGGCCCGTCGCTCCGGCCCAGAAATTCGCGACGCCCAGGGTGTGATCCAGCAACAGCGCGGACACGCCGCCGTGCACCAGGCCGGGCGGTCCCTGGTACGGCAGGTGCAGCGACACCCGGCCCTCGACCGAGCCGTCCGGCATCCCCCGCAGCGGCATCGGCGGCGCGATGGCGTTCTCCGGGCCGGTCACCGGGTCGTGCCGGGTGACGCCCTCGCCGCGCCACATGTCGGCGATCCGCTCGTCGACCGGCGGTGCCTGCTCGGCCAGCTCGTCGGCGATCGCGTTGAGCCGCGCCGCCACGCCGGACAGGTCCGCCGCCGACGAGCCCGCGTTCAGCAGCGACTCGATCACCCGGCGGACGGCGGCCGTCGCGGCGTCGATGCCGGTCGCGGTCGCCTGGGCCGACAGGACCGGCCGTTCCTGCACGGGACTCACCGGACCGTCAGGACCGCGTGCGTGAGCACGGGCGCGTCGCCGCGCTCGAGGCAGGTGGCCTGCAGCAGCATCCGCTCGCCCTCCCGCCAGACCCGGATGCGGACGGTCTCGCCCGGCACCAGGATGCCGGCGAAGCGCACCGAGTAGTCCCGCACCCGCGCTGGGTCGCCGTCGAGCAGCGCGTCGACGACGGCCTTGCAGACGATGCCGTACGTGGCCAGCCCGTGCAGGATCGGGCGCTCGAAACCGGCCGCGCGGGCAAAGTCGGGGTCGATGTGCAGCGGGTTGCGGTCGCCGTTGAGGCGGTAGATCGCCGCCGTGTCCGGCGAGGTCGCCGCCTCGAGCACGGCATCCGGCTCGCGATCGGGCACCGCGGCGGTGACGACC
>SCQZ01000201.1 GCA_004299665.1 Jatrophihabitans sp. | reverse complement strand
GCAGACCGCCCGCCGGTTCATCGTCTCCACCGACCCCGACGAGCACGTCGCACGCATCAGCGAATACCTCGACCTCGGCTTCACCCACCTCGTCTTCCACGCCCCCGGCCCCGACCAGGACAAGTTCCTGCGCCTGTACGGACAGGAGATCCTCCCCCGCCTGCGCGCCCTCACCTGATCGACCGGGTCGCCGGGGTACGGCGCGCTCAGGCGCGCAGCTTGGCGAGCCGCTCGGGCTTGGGCCAGCGCACGTCGCTGGCCCAGCCCAGCTTCTCGAACAGCCAGATCACCCGCGCGGACTCGTCGATCTGGCCGCGCAGCACGCCGTGCCGGGCCGCCGTCTGGTCGGCGTGGTGCATGTTGTGCCAGCTCTCCCCGAAGCTCAACACCGCCAGCGGCCAGACGTTCGTGCTCCTGTCCCGCGACTGGAACGGCCGGGCGCCGATCGCGTGGCAGATCGAGTTCACCGACCACGTGACGTGGTGCAGCAGGAAGACGCGTACCAGCGAGGCCCAGAAGAACGCCGACAACGCCCCGGCCCAGGACCACGTGATCAACCCGCCCAGCAGGGGCGGCGCCAGCAGCGAGACCGCGAGCCACAGCGCGAACGTGTCGCTGACCCGCCGCACGTCACGGTCGGCGAGCAGGTCCGGCGTGTACTTCTCGCGGTTGGTGTGCATCTCGTCGAACATCCAGCCCACGTGCGCATAGCCCAGGCCCTTGATCAGTGCGGGCAGCGACTCGCCGTAGCGCCACGGCGAGTGCGGGTCGCCCGCCTTGTCGCTGAAAGCGTGGTGGCGGCGGTGGTCGGCGACCCAGCGGATCACCGGGCCCTCGATCGCCATCGAGCCCGCGATCGCGAGCGCGACGCGCAGCCCGCGCTCGGCCTTGAACGAGCCGTGGGTGAACAGCCGGTGGTATCCCACGGTGATGCCGAGCCCGGTGACCACGTAGAAGGACACGAACAGCACGACGTCGGTCCAGCCGAGGCCCCAGCCCCACGCCACCGGGACCGCCGCGACGAACGCCAGGAACGGCACGATGACGACCAGGTAGAGCGCGGTCTGCTCCCCGCGCCGCTTGGTCCCCTCGAACACCGGCTTGGGGCCGTTCGGTGCTGCCGGGCGTTCGTCGAGGATCGTCATGCCGTGCCACTTCCCGTCCGAGGCGGTTACTGGACCGTAAGTTACGGAAGCGTAGCCAAGGATGCAAACCGCCCCGCCCCGGTTCGCCGTTAGGCTGGCAGGCGGTTTCCATCCGTGGGGGATGGGGTAATCGGCAGCCCGCAGGCCTTTGGAGCCTTGCAGTCTCGGTTCGAGTCCGAGTCCCCCAGCGTGCAGACGGTCCCGCTCGCGCTGAACATCGTCCTGGCCGCCGGCGAGGGCACCCGGATGAGGTCGGCGGCGCTGCCCAAGGTGCTGCACGGCTTCGCCGGCCGCTCGCTGCTCGGGCACGTGCTGGCCGCGTCCGACCCCCTCGGCGCGCGGCTCACCGCGGTCGTGGTGGGGCACCGCCGCGAGGAGGTCACCGCCCACCTGGCCGCGATCGCGCCGGACGCGGTGGCCGTCGTGCAGGCGCAGCAGCACGGCACCGGCCACGCCGTCCGCCTCGCGCTCGAGGCGGTGCCGGACACCGCGGGGGCCGTCCTGGTGCTGCCCGGCGACACGCCGCTGCTGACCGTCGGGACCCTCGCCCGCCTCGTCGCCGCCCACGGCGCGACCGGCGCCGCCGCGACCGTGCTCACCGCGGTGGTCCCGGACCCCACCGGCTACGGCCGGGTCCTGCGTGACGACGCGGGCCGGGTCACCCGCATCGTGGAGCACAAGGAGGCGTCCGAGGCCGAACGCGCCGTGGACGAGGTGGCCTCCGGCGTCTACGTCTTCGACGGCACCCTGCTGCGCGAGGTGGTGGGCCGGCTGTCCCGCGACAACGCGCAGGGCGAGGAGTACCTGCCGGACGTCGTCGCGGCGCTGGTCGCCCGCGGCGCACGCGTGGAGGCACT
>SCQZ01000200.1 GCA_004299665.1 Jatrophihabitans sp. | reverse complement strand
CCGTCGAGCAGCCCGCGCGGCGCGCGCAGGAACCGCGGCGTGACGGGAAGATCCGTCCAGGCAGCGAGCAGGGTGCCGTCGGCGACCAGGTCGGTCGAATCCGCGACGACCGCCTCGTACCGGCAACTGGAGTGCAGTTCGGGCGCGACCCCGACGAGGTCGTGGTCCAGGTAGTCCTCCACCGCCGCGCTCCAGTGCCCCGCCAGCGCGGGGTGGGGCCGCCAGAAGTCCAGGTACGCCTCTCGGGACGCGAAGGTCATCCGCAGCCGCGCCTCGGCCGGACCGATCGTCGCCGCGACCACCTGCGCCGGCGTCATCCCGTCGGGCAGCGGCAGCGGCGGTCCGCCGTCCACCAGCAGCAGCGATGCGGCGCGGGACGGGTGGCGGTGCGCGAACACCGTCGCGGCGAACGCCCCCATCGAGTGCCCGGCGAGGGCGACGGACCGGGCGCCCACCGCGTCGAGCAGGCACGCGGCGTCGTCGGCGTGGCGCGGCATCCCCCACGGTCCGGGCAGCTCGGCGCTGCGGCCGCGGCCGCGCAGGTCCGGCGCCAGTACCCGGGTGCCGGGTGAGGTCGTCAGTTCGGCGGCCACGAGCGCCCACGACACGTGGTTCGCGGTGACGCCGTGGAGGGCGAGCAGCGTGCGCGCGGCGGGCGCGTCCGGAGCGAGGTCGTCGCTGTCCCACACACCGGCGAACAGCGTTCCCCCCGGCACCGGTACCTCCAGCGTGCGGTAGCGCATCGTCACGCCCCCCCGTCGGGTGCCGGGGCCAGCAGCCGGCCGATCAGGCGGCCGACCTCGGCGATCACCTCGGGCGGCACCTGCCTGCGCCCCTCCCACAGCACCCAGCGCATGCCGATGATCTCGCCGATCCCCATCAGCGCCCACGCCGTCACCTCGGGGTCGAGGTCGCCGATCTCGCCGGCCTCCCGCGCCGCGGTCAGCGCCTGCACGTAGCCGTCGAGGATGCGCGAGTAGTGCAGGTGCTGCGCCTCCGGCGAGACGAGCTCGGCCTGCCGGATCACCCGGTACAGCGCGGGGTGGTCCGCCGTGAAGCGGAAGAACGCCTCGAAGCCGAGCAGCTCGGACTCGACGCGGGTGCGGCCCCGGGCGGCGCCGTCGCTCATGGCGTGGCGCACCCGCCGGTTGAGGTCGGTGACCAGTTCGTCGAACAGCCGTTGCTTGCTCGCGAAGTAGAGGTAGAAGGTGCCCTGGCTGACGCCGGCACGCTCGGTGATCTTGACGACGGACGCGTCGTGGAAGCCGTGGGCGAGGAACACCTCCTCGGCGGCGGCCAGCAGCTTGCCGCGGGTGCGCAGCCCGCGTTCGGTGTGCGTGCGCGGCGGCGTGGTGGTCACCGGAGCGCCTCCTCGGCCGCGGGCGATGCGGCCGCCGCCGACTCGATGATCTCCGGCGCCGACAGGGCGGGCCGGTGGGCGCCCCGGCGCAGCCGCATCAGCGTGCCGGCGAAGCCGCCCGGCAGGAACAGCACCACGAGGACGAACAGCAGGCCCAGGATGAACATCGGCTGCGACAGCGGTACCCGCAGCACGCCCGGCAGCGACGCGACGGCGTGCGACGAGGCGAGCACCGTCAGGCGCTGGTCGAGCAGGGTGTAGGCGACGCCGCCGATCACCGCGCCCCACCGGGTGCCGACGCCTCCGAGCACCACCATGACCAGCAGTCCGAGCGTGAAGTTCGGGGTGGTGACCTGGGGGCTGGCCCCGTTCTGCAGCAGCAGGTACCCCATGCCGACGACGGTGGCCAGCACGCCGGCGACGACGAACGCGATCCACCGGACCGCGTACGGCCGGATGCCCATGACCCGCACCCGCAACTCGTTCTCCCGCACGGCCGCCATGACGTGCCCGGCCCGGCTGCCCGCCAGCCACGCGACGAGCAGGTAGACCAGGACCGCGACGGCCAGGCACAGCCAGTACAGGTTCTGCGTGTTGGCCACCCCGACGAGGGAGGCGGGCAGCTTGGCGTCGCCGAGGCCGAGCCCCTCCTCGCCGCCGGTGTACCCGCCGAAGTTGCGGAACACCAGCAGCGAGCCGCCCTGCGCGAAGGCGAGCGTCACCATCGCG
>SCQZ01000199.1 GCA_004299665.1 Jatrophihabitans sp. | reverse complement strand
GCCCGCACCCGCACCGATGAGTCGGCGCGGCCTGCTGATCGCGGCGGCCGCCGTCGTCGTGCTGGCGGTCGTCTCGACCGTCGTCCTCGCCGCGGCCGCCGGCGGTCCGGACCACGCGTATCGCCCGTGGTCCGCCTCGGCCCGCGGCGCGGAGTGCACCGCGCCCGCGCTCCCCGGCGCGATCGTGACGGTCCGGCTCGCGGACATGGGTCAGATGATGAGCCGCGGCGGTATGAGCCGGGACGGGTGGCGTTCCCTGCGCGCCGGGATGATGCGGGTGGTCGCCTCGCCCGCGTCCGCGCCGGCCGGGACCGTCTCACTGATCGCCGCCAACACCGGCTACCTGACCCACGAACTTCTCGTGCTGCCGCCGCGGGCCGGTCAGCAGGCGGGCACGCGCACCGTCGGGGCCGACGGCAGGGTCGACGAGGCAGGCAGTTCGGGCGAGGCGTCCGCGAGCTGTGCGGCGGGCGCGGGGGACGGCATCGCGGCCGGCTCGGACGGCTGGGTCACCGTGCACCTGCCCGCCGGCCGCTACGAACTCGTGTGCAACCTGCCCGGCCACTATGCCGCCGGCATGTACACCGAACTCGACGTCACCTGACGCATCGACGGCGGGTCGGGACGGCGGACAGGTCCCCCGATAGCGGGTAATCGGCACAACCAGCGTCGACATCGGCCCGGTTCGGGACCAAGGACCCACCACCGGGACTCCTTCGGGTCTATCCGGGTCCGGTGCGGCGCAGAAACGTCGGAGCCGGCGACCGATCCCATCGATCGGCGCGCGAACCCATGCGGGAAGGGGCGGGGCAGTGACAACTCAACAAGCCGCAGCGGCGGCACTGGGCGGGACCCGGTGGCGGAGGTTCACCCTGGCGTTCGGCGTGTCCTTCGGCGCGATCGCGACGGTGCTGGTCCTCATGGCGAACGGCGTCATCGCCGCGCCGGTGACGATCTCGGGCACCGTCTTCACGGTGAAGGCGACCAGCCTGGTCTCGCACAGCCCCGGCAGTGGCGCGGCGTTCATCCAGTACGGCAGCGTCGACTCGAACGGGTCCGCCCCGACCGGCGTCGCCGTCACCTACCTACCGGGCGGCGGCGTGCTCAGCGGCCTCGACCAGGTCGTCTGCGGTCCGACGGGTCTGCCGGGGCCGTTCGCCAACCTCGTCGTCGAACTCAAGGCCGACTCGGCCGACGCGACCGGCGGGCTGATCGTCGACGCGACGAGCCTGAATGCCGCGACCGCGACGTTCAACAACATCCAGATCGGCGTGCCGGCACCGAACGGCATCCCGGACACGGCATCGGTGGGCAAGTTCGCGCAGACGGCGGACGGCGTGACGATCACCGGGCTGAACCAGCAGGCCGTCTACACGAAGGCGGGGACCTTCGCGCTGACCAACCTCGGCCTGTCGGCCCACCTGGCCGGCTCCTGCCCGTCCTGACGCGGCCCTGATCCACAGGGACGGCGATTCGGGCGTCCCGTCCGGCCACCGTCCGGCCGGGACGCACCTGCACCGAAAGGTTCCGAGATGAGCACGACGACCGAAGCGGTGGCCGAGCCGACCGTGCCGCGCCCGCACCCCATCCGTGCGGCACGGCTCGCCTTCCGCGGCTGGCGCCGCACCCGCCCGTTCTGGGCCGGCGTGTGGACGATGCTCGGCGGGACGATCATCGCCTACGTCCCGGGCACCGCCTTCAAGCTCATGCTGGTCGCGAACTCCTCGCTCGTCATCGGAGTCGTGGTCGGGATCGTCATCGCCGCGTTCGGGCTGATGCTGTGGTTCCTGCGACCGCTGCGCATCCCGCTTGGCGTGCTGATCCTGCTGCTCTCGCTCGCCTCGTTCTTCACCTCCGACTTCGGCGGCCTGCTCCTCGGCATGGTGCTGGCCCTGGTGGGCGGGTCGCTGGCGATCGCCTGGGTGCCGGCCAAGGTGACCTGGCGCGAGCGCCGACGGATCCGCGCCCTGTCCCGGATGCAACCGCCCGCGGCACGCGACGGCGGGGCGGGCGCGCCTCCCCCGCCGGACGGGCCCGAGGGCATGCC
>SCQZ01000198.1 GCA_004299665.1 Jatrophihabitans sp. | reverse complement strand
GCCGCGGAACTCGTAGCCGCCTACCGCAGCCGGGCGCTGAGTCCCGTCGAGGTGACGCGGGCGTTCCTCGACCGCATCGACGTCCTGGACGGTCAACTGCACGCCTTCGTCACGGCCCTGCCCGACCAGGCCGTCGCCCAGGCGAGCGCCGCGGAGCGAGCGTATGCCCGCGGCGGAGTCCTGCCGCCCCTGCTCGGCGTCCCGGTCTCGATCAAGGACGCGTTCCATGTCAAGGGAGTTCCGACGACGCTCGGCTCCCTGGTCCACCAAGGTCACGTCGCCAAGGTTGACTCGGGGGTCGTGCGGCGGCTGCGGGCCGCCGGCTGCGTGTTCACCGGGAAGACGAACACCGCTGAGTTCGGCCAGTCCGCCACCACCGACAACCTGCTGGGGCCGGACACCGGCAACCCGTGGGACCCGGGCCGCACGCCGGGCGGCTCCAGCGGCGGCGCCGCGGCATCGGTCGCGGCGGGCCTGTCCACGCTGGCGGCCGGCTCCGACGGCGGTGGCTCCATCCGCATCCCGGCGGCGTTCACCGGCCTCTACGGCTTCAAGGCGTCGCCAGGTCTCTGCCCCGACGAGAAGGGCTTCCGTGGGATGACGGACTTCGTCAGCCCCGGGCCGCTGGCTCGCCGGGTCGCCGACGCCCGGACGATGCTGGGCGTCCTGGCCGACCGGGAACTGCGCAGGCGCCCCGTGCCCGGCCCGTTGCGCATCGGCTACTGCGCCCGTCCGGAGGGACGGCCCGTGGATCCGGGCGTCGCGGACGCCGTCGGGAAGGCCGCCTCCGCGCTGGAGCGACTGGGGCACGCGGTCATCGAGACGCCACTGCCGATCGAGGGCTGGCAGGATGTGTTCGGGCCGCTCGTGCTGGACGATGAGCACCGCGAGCGCGGGCACCTGCTCGCCGCCCCCGAGCAGTTGACCCGCTACGAGCGGGCGACGCTGCGGGCCGCGGCGCGTCAGGATCCGCGCGACATTCAGCGGGCGCAGGCGAGCCTCCCGGCCTATCGGCAACGGATCGACGCCTTGTTCGACACGTACGACGTCCTGCTGACCCCCACGACCGCGGTCGCGGCGTTCCCCCTCGGCGAGCGGCCTGCGCGGATCGCCGGTGTCGGGGTGGACCCGCTCTGGGGCGCGTTCCCGTTCGCCGTCCCGTTCAACGTCGCCGGTGCGCCGGCCGCTTCCCTGCCGTGTGGCCTTGCCGCCGGGCTTCCGGTCGGCGCCCAACTCGTCACCCGCGCGGGAGCCGAGGCGCTGCTGCTCGACGTGTCCGAGCAGTTGGAGGAGGCGCTGCAGTTCGACCTGGGTCCGCTGGTTCGCCGGTGGGCGCGACAGCGGGCGGCCACCGGATGACGGCGCGGGTGCGGAGCGCGTGCGTAGGCGGCGTGCTGCACGTCGTCCTGGACGCGCCGCAGCGGCGCAACGCCCTCACCCGCGAGATGCTGCGCGCGCTCGCGGCGCTTGTGGCCGGCGTGGACGAGTCCGTGACGGCGTTGGTCATCAGTGGAGCGGAGGGAGCGTTCAGCGCGGGCGCCGACTTCGGCGAACTGACCGGCACGAGCGCGGACATCAGCTACGACGACGACGTCGCCGCGGTCGGCGAGGCGCTCGTACGCTGTCCACGGGTCGTGGTCGCCGCGGTCGAGGGACCCTGCATCGGGGCGGCTGTCGACTTGGCGCTGGCCTGCGACGTCCGCATCGCCGGTCGGGGCAGCTACCTGCAGGTGCCCGCGGTACGGCTGGGTCTGCTGTACAACCCGGAGGCCATCGCGCGATGGTCGGCCAGGCTCCCGCAGGACGTCCTGCGGCGAATGCTGTTACTGGGCGAACGGTTCGACGACGCCGAGGCGCTGCGCGTCGGCCTGGTGTCCCAGGTCGTCGAGCGTGGCGAGGCCGTCACGCGAGCCGTCGACCTGCTGAGCGCGATCACCACGGAGGAGCGGGTCGCCCTCGCCGCGACGAAGCAGGTGCTGAGCGCGCTCGAACGGCCCGGCTTCGATCCGCGGCCGTGGGCCGACCCGCGTCGGCACCTGCTGGACTCACCCGCCCGGGCCGCCGCCGTTCGCCGCGCCAAGCACCGGCACGGCCGGTCCGAGGACGACCACGACGGAGGACGACGATGACCGCTGGTGCCAGACCTACCGCCACCGGCGACGCCGGGGACTTCCTGGCGCTCGATGCCCAGTTGGACGACACCGAACGTGCGATCCGGCAGACCGTGCGCCGCTTCGTGGCCGACCGGGTACTCCCGGACATCGCCACCTGGTACGAGCAGGGCGTGTTCCCCCGCGACGTGGCCCGCGAGATGGGGGCGCTCGGGCTGCTGGGGATGCACCTCGACGGCTACGGGTGTGCGGCGACGAACGCGGTGAGCTACGGGCTTGCCTGCATGGAGTTGGAGGCGGGCGATTCCGGATTCCGCAGCTTCGTCTCCGTCCAGGGCTCACTGGCGATGTTCCCGATCCGGACGTTCGGTTCCGAGGAACAGCGGCAGGAGTGGCTGCCACGGATGGCGGCCGGCGAGGCGATCGGCTGCTTCGGCCTCACCGAGCCCGACTCCGGCTCCGACCCGGGCAGCATGCGCACGTCCGCCAAACGCGACGGGTCGGACTGGGTGCTGAACGGCACGAAGATGTGGATCACCAACGGCGCCATCGCCGACGTCGCCGTGATCTGGGCGCGCGCCGACGAGGGCATTCGCGGCTTCGTGGTCCCGACGCGGGCCCCGGGCTTCAGCGCTCACAGTGTCGGCGCCAAGGCATCGCTGCGCGCCTCGGTGACGTCCGAACTGGTCCTCGAGGACGTGCGGTTGCCGGCGTCCGCGGTGTTGCCCGGCGTCGCGGGTCTCCGAGGACCGCTGTCCTGCCTGAACGAGGCGCGCTTCGGGATCCTGTTCGGCGTCGTCGGCGCCGCGCGCGCCTGCTACCAGGCGGCGCTGGACTACAGCGTGACGCGGGAGCAGTTCGGGCGGCCGATCGCGAGCTTCCAACTCGTCCAGCGCAAACTCGTCGAGATGATGATCGGCGTCAACCGGTCAGCCCTGCTGGCCCTGCACCTCGGCCGCCTCAAGGACGCGGGTCGCCTGACGCCCTCCCAGGTGAGCTTCGGCAAGTTGGACAACGTCCGGCAGGCGCTCGCGGTCGCGCGCGAGGCCCGCAACAGCCTCGGCGCGAACGGGATCACGCTCGAGTACCCCGTCATCCGCCACATGAACAACCTCGAGTCGGTCTACACCTACGAAGGCACCAATGAGATCCACACGCTCGCTCTCGGGCAGGCGATCACGGGACTGGGGGCGTTCCGGTGAGTGCGCCCGTGCTGTCGGTGGCCGACTTGGCCGGTGTCGAACTCGGCACCCACGCCGCGTCCTACGACGACACCGCGGTGATGCTCTACGCGCTCGCGGTCGGGACGCCGTGTACCGACCTCGACCTCGTCTACGAGCGGGACCTTCGCACGCTGCCCACCTACGCGTGCGCGCTCGGCCTCTGGGCGGTGGAGGCCGCGGGCCGGCTCGGCGCCTACGACCCCACGCGGTCGCTGCATGCCTCGCAACGCCTGGTGGTGCACGGCCCGCTGCCGGCAGCCGGCGAGGTGACGATGTCCGGACGGATCACCCATGTCTACGACAAGCAGAAGGCAGCGCTGGTGGAGATCGAGGTCGGTGCTGCGCAGTTCACCGCCACCTACGGCATCTTCCTGCCCGGACGCGGCGGGTGGGGGGGCGATCGCGGCCCCGACGGCATCGCCGAGAAGGTGGAACTCGACCGGAGGTCGACGGTGCCGACCGATCCCGACCTGGCGGCGCTCTACCGGCTAACCGGGGACCGGCATCCCGTTCATATCGACCCGGACGTCGCCGCGGCCAATGGCTTCGAGCGCCCCATCCTGCACGGCCTGTGCAGCCTCGGGATCGCCGCCCGGGTCGTAGCGGGACACGCTGGTGCTCACGCCGCGGACCTG
>SCQZ01000197.1 GCA_004299665.1 Jatrophihabitans sp. | reverse complement strand
CGCGACGTCTCCGGCGAGGGCGTGCAGCAGGCGCTGCTGAAGATCCTCGAGGGGACGGCGGCCTCGGTGCCGCCGCAGGGCGGGCGCAAGCATCCGCACCAGGAGTTCATCCAGATCGACACGACCAACGTGCTGTTCATCGTGGGTGGCGCGTTCGCGGGCCTGGACACGATCATCGAGTCGCGCATCGGCAAGCAGGGGCTGGGCTTCGGCGCGCAACTGCACACCAAGTTCGACAAGGAGCAGCGTGACGTCTTCGCCGAGGTCATGCCCGAGGACCTCATCAAGTTCGGGCTGATCCCGGAGTTCATCGGCCGGCTGCCGGTGATCACCTCGGTACGGCCGCTGGACCGCGATGCGCTGGTACAGATACTCACCGAGCCGAAGAACGCGCTGGTGCGCCAGTACGGCAAGCTGTTCGAACTCGACGGCGTCGAACTGGGGTTCGAGCCGGAGGCGCTGGAGGCGATCGCGGACCAGGCCGTGCTGCGCGGCACCGGCGCCCGCGGGCTGCGGGCGATCATGGAGGAGGTGCTGCTCTCGGTGATGTACGAGGTGCCCTCCCGCGAGGACGTCGCCCGGGTCGTCATCAACCGCGAGACCGTGCTCGAGCACGTGTACCCGACCCTCGTCCCCCGCGAGACCCCGACGAAGCGGGCGCCCCGCGAGAAGTCCGCCTGACCGGTCGGCGTCAGCCCGTCAACAGCGCGTCGAGCGTGACGAAGCCGTAACCGCGGGCGCGCAGTCGCGTGATCACCGCCGGTAGCGCGTCGGCGTCCAGGGTCGTCCCGTCGTCCGGGTTGGCTCCGACGTGCATCAGCACGATCTCGCCCGGCCCGGCCGATGCCAGGACGCGGGCCAGCACCGAGGCCGCGCTGCGGCCGCCGGAGGTTCCCTGCCACCCCAGCGTGTCGACCGTCCACCGCACCGGAACGTAGCCCAGCGCGTTGACGACGGCGATCGTGTGGGCGGTGCGGTCGCCGTACGGGAACCGGAACCACGGCGCGGGATCGGCGCCGGTGACGGCGCGGATCGCCGTCGCCGCGTCCAGCACCTGCGCCCGGACCTGCGCGTCGGTGAGCGCCGTCAGGTGCGGGTGCGTCATCGAGTGGTTGCCGACGCGGTAGCCGGCCGCCATCCGCCGGGCCGTGACGGGGTAGCGCTGGGCGAACTGGCCGGTGAGGAAGAACGTCGCGGGGACATGGTTGGCGGCGAGGGTCGCGAGGATGGACGCCGCGCCGGCGTCGCTGGCCCCGCAGTCGAAGGTGAGCGCCACCACCGGCCGCCCGGTCGGGATCTGCGTCCAGTCGGTGCCGAGCAGCCGACCCGGCAGCCCGGTCGGCGGGGGCGGCGGGGTGGTCACCGGTGGCGGGGGCGGTGTCGTGGTGGCCGACGGCGTGGTCGGTGTCGTGGTCGGTGTCACCGGTGTCGTCACCGGTGTCGTCGCCGCGGTGGTTCCCGGGCCCGTCGTCGGCGGCAGGGTCGACGGCGCGGCCGGGCCGGAGGTGCGCGGGGGTGGAGGTGCCGATCCGAGGCCGCAGGCGCCCGCCAACGCCACGCCGGCCAGCAGGACGGCCAGGCG
>SCQZ01000196.1 GCA_004299665.1 Jatrophihabitans sp. | reverse complement strand
CCCGGGCAGCCACGGCGCGGGCGGCCACGTCGAGGGAGAGTTGCTCGTTCGCGGCCCGAACGTGATGCTCGGCTACCTGGACGACGCGGAGGCGACCACGGCGGCGATCGACCCCGAGGGCTGGCTGCACACCGGGGACGTCGGCACGCTGGACGAGGGCGGGAACCTGCGCATCACCGACCGGCTCAAGGACATGTACATCTGCGGCGGTTTCAACGTCTACCCGGCCGAGGTCGAGCAGGCCCTGGCCCGGCTGGACGGCGTCGCGGAGGCGGCCGTGATCGGGGTACCGGACCCGCGCCTCGGGGAGGTGGGCCGGGCCTTCGTGGTCGCCCGTCCCGGGGCGGTGCTGACCGAGGCTCAGGTGATCGCCTTCGCACGCGAGCGCGTGGCCAACTTCAAGGTGCCGCGCAGCGTCGCCTTCGTGGAACGCTTGCCGCGCAACGCGTCCGGCAAGATTGTCAAGACCGAGTTGAGGCAGACATGACCGACACCGACGTGGTGACGTACGAGGTCCGCGGCACGACCGCGGTCGTGACGATGAACCGGCCCGAGTACCGCAACGCGCAGAACTCGCAGATGACCTATGCCCTCGACGCCGCGTTCGGCCGTGCCGTCGAGGACGACGCGGTGTCGGTGATCGTCCTGGCCGGCGCCGGAAAACACTTCTCCGCCGGACACGACATCGGCACCCCCGGCCGGGACGTCGACGTCCACTACGACAACGCGGCGGTCATGTGGTGGGACCACGTCGGCCGTGAGGGCGGGGACCTGCGCTACGCCCGCGAGATGGAGGTCTACCTCGGGATGTGCCGCCGCTGGCGGGACCTGCCCAAGCCGGTCATCGCGATGGTGCAGGGGGCCTGCATCGCGGGCGGGCTGATGCTGGCCTTCGTGTGCGACCTGATCGTCGCCAGCGACGACGCGTTCTTCGGTGATCCGGTGGTGCGCATGGGCATCCCGGGTGTGGAGTACTTCGCGCACCCGTGGGTGATCGGCCCACGTGCCGCGAAGGAGATCCTGTTCACCGGTGACCGCTTCTCAGCGCAGCGCGCCTACGAATGGGGCATGGTCAACCGGGTCGTCCCTCGCGACACGCTCGAGCAGGAGACCTTCGCCGTCGCCGCCAGGATCGCCGAGATGCCGCGGTTCGGCCTGGCGCTGACCAAGCGGGCGGTCAACAACTGCGAGGACGCGATGGGCATGCGCACCGGAATGGAGTCCGTCTTCGGCCTGCACCACTTCGCGCACGCGCACAACGCCGAGGTCGGCACCGACTCGCTCGGCGGGATGGACGCCCGGTCGATGAAGCAGGTCCCCGATGGATCTTGACCTCGCTCCGGACACGGTCGCCTTCCGGGACGAGGTGCGAGCCTGGCTGCGGGCCCACGTGCCCGCGGCCGCGCTGCCGTCGATGGACACCCCGGAGGGTTTCCGGGCCCACCGGGAGTGGGAACGCACCCTCGCGGACGCCCGGCTGTCCGTCGTGTCCTGGCCCGCGGATCTGGGCGGTCGGGACGCGAGCCTGGAGCAGTGGGTGGTGTTCGAGGAGGAGTACTACCGCGCCGCGGCCCCGCTGCGGGTGAGCCAGAACGGGATCTTCCTGCTGGCGCCGACCCTGTTCGCGCACGGCACCCCGGAGCAGCTGGTGCGCATCCTGCCGCCGATGGCACGTGGCGAGCAGATCTGGGCCCAGGCGTGGTCCGAACCCGAGGCGGGGTCCGACCTCGCGGCGATCCGCAGCCGCGCCGAACGCACGGACGGCGGTTGGCTGCTGTACGGACAGAAGACCTGGTCCACCCGGGCGACCTACGCCGACCGCGGCTTCGGGCTGTTCCGCACCGACCTTGCGGCGGAGCGCCATCGCGGCCTGACCTATGTCATGTTCGACCTGCGTGCGCAGGGCGTCACGGTGCGGGGCATCCCGCAACTGGACGGCGAGCCCGGCTTCGCGGAGATCTTCCTGGACGGCGTGTTCGTGCCCGACGCCGACGTGATCGGCGAGCCGGGGAACGGCTGGCGGGTCGCGATGTCGACCGCGAGCAACGAGCGGGGGCTGTCGCTGCGCTCCCCCGGCCGCTTCCTCGCCGCCGCGGACCGGCTGCTGGAGCTGTGGCGGCGCCGGCCCGAGCCGGCCCTGGCCGACCGGGTCGTCGACGCCTGGATCGGCGCGCGCGCCTACGAGCTGCACACCTGGCAGACCGTCACCCGCCTTGCCGACGGTGGTGAACTCGGTGCCGAGTCGAGCATCGGCAAGCTGCACTGGTCGCAGCTGGACGTCGCCCTGCACGAGACGGCGCTCGACCTGCTCGGGGCGGACGGCGAGCTGGCCGGCCCCTGGACCGCCGGCTACCTGTTCTCGCTGGCCGGCCCCATCTACGCGGGCACTAACGAGATCCAGCGCAACGTCGTCGCCGAACGGCTGATGGGGATGCCCCGATGAGGTTCGCGATCGCCCCCGAGCAGGCGGACTTCGTGGCCGGGCTGCGCAGGCTGCTGGCCGCCGCCGACACCCCGGCGGTCCTGCGGGCGTCGATCGCGGGCGACCACGCACCCGCGCGGGCGCTGTGGGCCCGGCTCGCGGACCTGGGCGTCAGCGCCCTGGCCGTCCCGCAGCGGTACGGAGGTCTCGGCGCGACGCCCGTGGATCTCGCCCTCGCCTTCGTCGAACTGGGCCGGGCCGGCGTGCCGGGGCCCGCGGTCGAGTCGGTCGCGATACTGCCCTGCCTGCTCGGGCAGGTCGCGCCGGAGCGACTGGAACCCCTGCTGGCCGGGTCCGTGATCGCGACCGTGGCCGCCCCGCCCCTGGCACCGCGGGCCGCCGACTGCGACGCCGCCGACGAGGTGTACCTGTGCGAGGCCGGAACCCTCTCCCTGGCAGCGGTGCAGCGGCGGGAGCGGTCGGTCGACCGTTCGCGCACCCTGGCAACGGTGAGCGCGACGTCCGTCCTCGGGGAGGTGGACGCCGGCGCCGCGATCGGCCTGGGATTCCTGGCGTCCGCTGCCGGGCTGCTGGGCGCCGGCGAGGCCGTGCTGGAGCAGGCGGCCCGGTACGCCACCCAGCGCGTCCAGTTCGGCAGGCCGATCGGCGCCTTCCAGGCCGTCAAGCACCTGCTGGCGGACGCCCGGGTCGGCCTGGAGCTCGCGCGGCCGGTGCTGTTCGGGGGCGCGCTCTCGGTGGGGACCGGGGACGAGGCGCGTGACGTGTCGGCCGCCCGGGTCTGCTGCGCCGATGCCGCCTACCGGGCCGCGCGGGCGGCGCTGCAGGTGCACGGCGCGATCGGCTACACCGCCGAACACGACCTGTCGCTGTGGCTGACGCGCATCCGCGCCCTGCAGCATGCCTGGGGAACCCAGCGGTGGCACCGGTCCCGGGTACTCGCGGAGCTGACCGGGTGAGCGGCGGCGACGCGAGCGAGGTCCGCGCGCTGCGCGATGCCGTGGCCCGGGCGGTGGCCGCCCGGCCCGACCCGGGGTCGCTGTGGTCGGTGCTGTGCGACCAGATCGGTGTCGCCGCGCTGGCCGTCCCGCAGGAGCGCGGTGGTGCCGGCGGTGGGCTGCCCGAACTCGCCGCCGTGGGCTACGAGCTGGGCGCCGCCCTGGCCGGCGGGCGGTTCCTCGGCACGGTCCTGTCCGCCCAGACCCTGTGCGCGCTGGGGGACGGGACGCTGCTGCCAGGCGTCTCGCAGGGCCGGGCCCTCGCGGCGCTGTGCTGGGCCGGGGAGGACGGCGGGTGGGACCCGGAGCGGGCCGCCGTCACCGCGACCGGCGGCCGGCTGACCGGTGGCACGCACCACGTCCTGGACGGGGTGGGCGCCGACGTCCTGCTCGTCGTCGCCGAGGACGCGGGCGGGACCGCCGTCTTCGCGGTCGACCCGGCCGATGCCGTCTGCGAGGTCACGCCGTCCATGGACGAGAGCCGGTCGCTGGCACGGGTGCGATTCCACGGTGCTCCCGGCCGGCGGCTGCCGGGACCGGCGGCGCCCGCGCTGCGGCAGGCGCTGGACGCGGCGCTCGTGGTGCAGGCGGCCGAGAACGCCGGCGCGGCACGGCACTGCCTGGACACGACCGTCGCCTACAGCAGGCAACGGGTGCAGTTCGGGCGACCCATCGGCGGCTTCCAGGCGCTCAAGCACCGGATGGCCGACATGTACGTACGGGTCGAGGCAGCCGAGTCGGCCGCGTTCGCCGCCGCCGCCGCCGCGGACATCGCACCCGGGGTCGCGGCCGCCTACTGCGCCGAGGCGCTGTTCGCGGTCGCCGCCGAGACCGTCCAGTTGCACGGCGGCATCGCGATCACCTGGGAGCACGAGGCGCACCGTTACCTCAAGCGCGCCCACGCCGGCCTGCACCTGCTGGGGACGCCGGCGGGGCACCGCGCGCGACTCGGCACCGCCGTCGGCCGGTAGCGCCCCGCCGCCGGCCGGTGGCGCCCGCTGCGCGCTTCCTCCTGCGACGATGCCTGTGACGATGCCCGCGCTCCTGCAC
>SCQZ01000195.1 GCA_004299665.1 Jatrophihabitans sp. | reverse complement strand
GCCCACCACTCTGGAGTGGGGATCTCGGCCGGATGTGACATCCGGCCCGTCACTGACTTCTGGGCATATTCTTGATCAACAAGAACAGATGGAGCGGACCCGTGGGCGAGCGCGGTGTCGGAGCGGTCGTCAGATCGTGATCACCTGAACGATGTCCCCGATACCGACGAAGTCCTCGGGGTTCCTGGTGAGCAGAACGGCGTCGAGTTCCGCGGCGGTAGAGGCGAGCATCAGGTCGATGCGTCGGGGACGAGGATTGCGTCCGGACCTTCGAACCGATGCCGCGATCGCTCCATAGAGGTGCGCAGCCTGGGCCGAGTAGGGCACCGGGTCGAATTCGTTGAGCACCTCGCGGTAGCGCGCCTCGCGGGCGGCAGCGACCAGCGGATCGTCGTGATGGATTCCGTAGGCCAACTCGGCGATGGTCAGCGTGCTCACCGCCGCCGCCTCGGCCAGCTGATCCAACTGCTCCGGGAAGTCGATCACACAGGACGTGTCGAGCAGGGCGAGGGCATGTTCAGGCACGGCTGTCGGTCGGATCGTCGTCGATGGCCTCGTCCGCGCGGCGGATGTCGCGAAGCCATAGATCGCGGTCAAGCACGGGTCGGCCGACTGTCCGCCGTCGGGCGGTGAGATCCCTGGTCCTGGGGAACATCGGGGGGGCATTCCGATCGGTATGCGGTACCACGTCGGCCACGGCGATCCCGTTGCGGGTGACGACGAAGCGCTCTCCGGCCTGCACCCTGTTGAGGATGTCGGCGTTGTTGTTCCGCAGTTCCCGCTGGGCGATGCGCGTGGCCACGGGTCCATTGTAGCACTGCCGTAGCTCATCTGTAGCTTTCTCGCCGTGCCGGGGCGAGATCCCCGTGATCGGCTTCCTGACCGTCGGTCCGGCCACGAGAGCCGAACGCGATGTCTCGGGCGATCCGGGGGTGGCAGACTGCCGGCCATGGCGCGCGACCTCGATTCGATCCTGTCCGATCTCGACGCGCTGGCACATGTCGCGGACCCCCACGAACGGTTCGGGGAACTGGTGCGGGCCGCCCTCGATGCGAACGCGGCGGCGCAGCCCGACGTCTCGGCGGCCGTGCATCCGAGCGCGGACGTGACCGATCGGCTCGCCCGGGTCGCCCAGCGGATCAGCGCGGAACTGGCGAAGATCGCGCAGGTCGTGCGGGGAGCGTCGTGGTCGGTTGCGGTGTCGTGGCCGCCCGGCATCCAGGTCGGAGTGTCCTGGGGCGGGCATGCGGCCGGGGACGACGAAACGGCCGGACCGGGGACGGTGGGGGCGGGCCCGAACAGCTGAATTCCCGTTCTCGGGCCGGGACGACGCGGGTCGCGCGGTCAGCCGGTACCGGTGATCAGTTTCTCCCGGTCGAACAGCGCGGAGGCCACCCGCCAGCCGAGCCGGTCCAGGACCACCAGCGCCGCGCCGAGCAGCACGGCCACCCGCAGTGTCGCCGGGATGATGTTGAACGCGGTGAGGACGATGAGCGCGACCGTCGGGAGGCTGGCCAGGATGGCCAACTGGGCCGCCGTGCGCGGGTCGCGCGATCTGGCCGAGATCGCGATGCCGACCCAGATGGACCAGGCCGCCAGCAGCGGCGTGAAGATCACCTGGGCGACCAGGGACGGGCCCTGGATCAAGGCGGCGGCCACGCCCGGGTGGGCGAAGATCTCCACGATCGCGATGAACACCCCGAACACGGCATAGGCGATCACGACCGTCGGCGCGAAGGCGGCGAGCGCCTTGCCGAGCAACAACTCCTCGCGGCGGACCGGCGTGGTCAGGATCGGCTCGAGCGTGCCCTGCAGCCGCTCGCCCACCACCGAGTACGCGGCGAGGGCGGCCGGCACCAGGACCGGGATCGCCAGCAGGTACAGCAGCGAGTGCTCGTGGCGCAGTCCCACGGCGGCCACGCTCTTGAGCGTGAAGATCTGGATCAGCGGCTGCACGAGGAAGATGGCCGGCAGGATCGCCATCGCGTAGATGACGTTGCCGTTGTGGCGGTACTCGCGCAGTTCCTTGCGCATGACCGCGCTGATCCGGCGCCTGCTGAGGGTCATGGGCGTGCCTGCGCATCCTCGTCGATGAGTTCCAGGTAGACGTCCTCCAGCGAGTGCCGCGCCTCGGCGATGGACAGCACCGCGGCGCCGGCGCGCACCAGCGACCGGGTGACGGCGGGTGCGGCGGCGTCGGGGTCGGCGACGGCGAGGACGTAGCCCGCGGCGCCGTCGGGCTGCCAACCGGTCACGGCCGGCAGGCCGGTGAAGACCGCGCCGGGGTCGGGTAGCGGGGCGACCAGCCGCACCTGCAGGGTCCGGGCGAACAACCGGTCGCGCAGGTCCGCCGGCGTGCCGATCGTGCGCAGCACGGTGTCCAGGATCGCGACCCGGTCGCAGAGCCGTTCGGCCTCCCCGAGCCGGTGCGTCGTCAGGAAGATCGTCACGCCCTGACGCCGCAGGTCGTCGATCAGGGTGTGCACGTCACGGGCCGCCACCGGGTCCAGGCCCGAGGTCGGCTCGTCGAGGAACAGCACCTCCGGCTCGCCCAGCAGCGCCCGGGCGAGGGCGACGCGCTGCCGCAGCCCCTTGGACAGCGCTCCGCAGGCGTCTCCCGCGCGGTCGGCGAGGTGCACGGCCTGCAGCGCCCGGTCGATGGCCTCAGCCGGCGCCGCGACCTCGTACAGGTCGGCGAAGCAGCGCAGGTTGTCCAGGACGCTCAGCTGCAGGTACAGGCCCGGCGACTCCGGCATGATCGCGATCCGGCGGCGGATCTCGACGCCGTTCTCGGGGCGCAGCGCGATGCCGGCGACGCTGGCCGTTCCCGAGGTCGGTGTCAGCAGCGTGCCGAGCGTCCGCACCGTCGTCGTCTTGCCGGCCCCGTTCGGGCCGAGGAAGCCGAACACCTCGCCGTAGCCGACGTCGAAGGTGAGGTCGTCGAAGGCCAGCCGGTCGCCGAACCGCTTCGAGAGGTGCTCCGTGGCCAGCGCCCGGGCGCCCTGCGGCGTCGCCGTC
>SCQZ01000019.1 GCA_004299665.1 Jatrophihabitans sp. | reverse complement strand
TCGTATGACGCCGTAACGGGCGGACAACTTCGCGGGATCGAGCGGGTTGTCCGCGCGTCGGCGTCGCATGACGCCGTGACGGGCGGACAACTTCGCGGGAACGGGCGGGGTCCGGGATCGGGGGACGGCTACCCGTGGTGTCCGCCCGCCACGACGTAGGTGTACGGAACGGACGCGAGCTCGTCGCCCCCGGTGAAGGTCCCGCCCACGGCGACGTCGTTCAGGAACGTGTCGTCGACACGCACCGAGCCGCTGACCACGCTTCCAGGCGCCGCCGACGGCGTGATCTGGAACGGGATCGTCGCCGACTGCCCGGGCAGCAGGTAGAGCGGGGCGAGCGCACCGCCCGGTCCGTCGACGACGCTCCACAGGTCACCGGTGGCGGAGCTCACAGTCGGGTCGAAGCCCAGGGTGAGGGCCGAGAAGGTGGCGCTGGCGGTGACCGCCGGCGCACCTGCCGCGCCGTACGGGCCGAACTCGCTCGGGTTGAGCAACCAGTACCCGGGCATGAGTTCACCGGCTGTCGTGAAGCTGAGGGAGGCGCCGCCGGCGCCCTGGGAGCCGATGACGCCGGGCGCGGGCAGTGCCGGCGACAGGTCGGGATCGCCGGTGAAAGGCTGGACGTCGAACGTGACGGCGGCCGAGCCGCTGAGCGTCGCGGTCAAGCCGCTGGTGTCCGGCGGCATCAGGTACACCGGGAAGCTGAGGCCGGGCGGCAGCGGCAGGGACATGTTCTGGTCGCTGCCGTTGAGGTCGGGCAGCAGCACGGTTCGGGTGTCCGAGGTGCGCGGGTCGAGGAAGAAGGCCTGCGGTGACGCCCCGGTGTTCTTGATCCGCATCGCGAACGTGTAGGTGCGGCCCTGCGTCAGCGCGAAGCCGCCCGCGGGCATGGTGGAGGCGGCCACGACCCGGTTGAACGCGACCGCGCCGGAGAACGGTTCGCTCAGTTCGGCGCCCGAGCCCGGCGACACCCAGTCCAGGACGAGGGTCCACGTCCCGGCCTCGGGCTGGTCCTTGTACACGTTGACCGCGCCCGTGCCGATCGGCTGCGAGGAACTGTTGAGCGTCACGTTGGACGAGGACGCGACGGCCTCGCCCTCGGGGTCGAGCAGGAAAGCGACGACGGTGTCGCCGGCGTCGGCGAAGGCCGCGCTGACGTCCAGGTCGCGCAGCCCGCCCGGGACGGCGAACACGTAGGTGTTCGTCTGCGCCGGTGTGCCGCCCCGGCCGTTCCCGCCGGTCAGCACACCGCTGAAGGTGCCGCCTGCGCGTCCGGTGGGCACGGTGGTGCGAACGGTGACCGGGATGGTGCTGGTCGGCCCGCCCACCGTCTGCAACACGATCGACTGCGCGGAGTCGCCGGAGGTCGCGGGGCTGGTGGCCGTGAAGGTGGCGGTGCCTGTTCCGCCGGCGGGGATCGTCAGCACGGACGGGCTGATCGCGCCGGCCGGCGCGAACTGCGACGTGAGCGCCTGCCACTGGATGGTGCCCGAGGTCCCGGTGAGTCCCGGGGCGTCCTGGGCGGTGAAGAACACGGCCGTCCACGTCCCCGGCGCCGGGTCGGCCACCTGGATGTCCGCGAAGTTCGCCTGCCCCTGCGGCAGCGAGTACCCGGCGTAGGCGCCGGTCGGGTCGTAGAGCGCGACGTGCAGCAGCGAGGTCTGGGGCGGCGTGTCCGAGGGGTAGGTCGCCGAGAAGTCCAGCCTCGCCGGTGCCGCCACCGCCGGTACCCGGAACGTCTGCTCCTGGTAGACCTCGGTGACCCCGCTCCAGATGGGGAAGTTCGTGGCCGTGGGGGGTCCGCACGCGCCGCTCGCCGAGGACGACGGGTTCAGGCAGAACGAGCCTTGGGCACGCGCCGCGACGGCGCCCAGTGCCCGTGTCGACAGGTTCACCGTCAGCGGGGCCGACCCGGTGTTGGCGACGCTGACGGTCTGCGACGTGCTGGCGCGCGGTGCCTGCGTGATGTTCACCTGGTTCGGGCCGAACAGCAGCCCGCCGTTCCCGGTGGCGGTGGCGCCGGTGAGCGCGGCGGCCTCGCGCACCGCGGCGGCGACGTCGAGCAGCCCCGCGCCCTGTTGCTCGGCCGGCGCGTCGATGTCCCTGGCCGTGCTCATCAGGATCTGCTTGACGAGGGCAGGCGACGGGTACGTGCCGCCATGGGTGGCGGCGTAGGCATCGATCACGTCGGCCGCCGCCGCGGAGGTCAGCGGCGCCGCCTCGCTCGTTCCGCCCGAGAGGGCGAACGGGGACACCGTCCCGTTGTCGTTCCGGCAGCCGGCGGCGAAGGCGGCTCCGGTGCTGCACAGCGTCCAGTTCAGATCGCCCGGGGCGACCAGGTCGACGGTGTTGCCGCCGCCCATGGCGAAGCCGCCGGAGGACAGGCTCGAGATGTTGTCGTCGATCCACGTGCCGTTCGTGGCGTTCGGGGTGGTGGCGTTGATCCCGCCGTAGGTGAGTTGCTGGTAGGCCCGGAACGTGGTCGTCGCGCCGACGCTGATGAGGTTCGGGTCGGTGGCCGGCGAACCGATGGTGCTGGTGACACCAGCGTCGCCGGAGCTCACCACGACCGTGACCCCGGCCGCGACGGCGGCGTCGTCGGCCAGGCGGGTGGCGTCCAGCGCGAGGTCCGGGAAGTTGTTAGCGCCGAACGACTCGTTGAGCACCTGCACCCCGTGCCCGACCGCGTAGTCGATCGCCTGGATGAAGTTCGACTCGGTCGTGTCGTGGGTCGCCGAGAACACGTCGAGACCCGTGACGCTCGCTCCCGGCGCCGCGCCGACGATCGTGATGTCGCAGTGCTTGCTGGGCAGCGGGTGGGACGGGTTGACGTAGCTGTTGAGGTCGTACACCGCGTTGCCCTGCGCCGCGATCGAGCCCGCGTCCAGGAACGACTCGCCGGCGGCGTCGGGGTTCGGCGTGCCGGCCGGGTCCCCCGTGAAGTCCACGGCGCTCACCACCGGCGAGCCCGCCGGGGATCCGCTCGAGGCGTACGCGGGGTTGCGCAGCAGGTCGGGCTGGGTGGTGTCGACCGGCCCGGCGATGTAGGCGACGCTCACGCCCGCGCCGGTGTACCCCAGGGCGTTCGCCTGTGGCGCATGGATCACGCCGAGCGCCTCGGGATCGAGTTCCGGTGCGCTCTTGGTACCGCACACCGGTCCGCTCGCCGCAGCGGGGCCGCCGGCCGCGGCGGGGGCGAGCGGGTCGGCAGGGAACGCGGGTCGCGGCGCCGGGATCAGCGAGTCGGGGAACACCGCCTGCACCTGCGGGTCGGCCGCCAGCGCCGTGCGCTGTGCATCGCTCAGGCTCGCGACCACGAACGGCATCTGGCTCCCCGCCGCCTCGACCGTTCCGCCCGCGCCGCGGACCGCCGACACGACCGGCGCCTCCTGGGCGTGCACGGCCGCCGCCCGGGCGGCCGAGCGCGCCTTCAGCCCGGCCGCGGTGTCCCGCAGGATCACGATCGTGCGGCCCGGTGAACCCGTCGCCGCCGGCAGGACGGGAGCTCCTGCCTGCCGCAGCGGTCCTGCCGCCCGCGCGCCAGGCGTCGGCGCGGCCAACGCGGCCGGTGCGCCGACCACCGCCGCCATCGTGGCCGTAACCGTCAGGATCTGCCGCGTCCTCGACATCCTCACTGCCCCTACCCCGTTTCCGAGCGCCGATGGTCACCACACGTGCACGAGTCGAGCTGTGGATCACCCGGCGGGCAGCCCGGAACCGGACCGGAGATCGCCGATCACCGGTGGCTTACCACCTGGCCGAAGCACCGCACCATGGGAGACACCTGTGGAGTGCGGGGTTGGCACGCAAACGTCGGGTCACCCGCGAAGTTGTCCGCCCGCCGGCGTCGGATGACGCCGTGACGGGCGGACAACTTCGCAGGGTTGGCCGCAGGGGGTTGCCGGTCGCCACGGAGTGCACCCCGGCTCGGGCCGCCGCGCCGCGCGCTAGTTGCGTCCACGGACGTGGTGTGTGGATCAGCGTCCCGCTGAGCGTGGCGTCCCGCTGCATCATCGGCGTCGGATCATGCACCCCTCGCGGCGGCGTGCGCCGCGCGCTGCGGGCCACCGAGATCGTGCAGGTAGTGCAGCGCGATCGCGTACGAGCGCAGTAGTCCGGTCTCGGTGTACGCGATGTGGTGGGCGGCGCAGTGGG
>SCQZ01000194.1 GCA_004299665.1 Jatrophihabitans sp. | reverse complement strand
CCTGCCGACCCTGCAGGTGCCGGGGGTCCCCGAGCTGACGGCCGGTCCCTCCCGCACCACCGGCCGACGCTCCCGGGCGCACCTCTGGGCCGCTTCGCTGGAGCCGGCCGACGTGACCTTCTGGAACGGCACGGCGGTCACGACGGTGGCCCGCACCGTCGTCGACTGCGCCCGGCACGACCGCCGCGACGGGCTCATGGTCGCCGACGCGGCGCTGCGCGACGCGATCGTCACCGCAGCCGAGATCGACAAGTCGCTGGAACGCGCAACCGGGTGGCCGTTCGTCCGGCGCGCCCGCTCCGTCCTGGCGCTTGCCGACGGCCGCGCGGAGTCACCCCTCGAGTCGCTCACGCGGCTGCGGATCGCCGAGAGCGGACTGCCCGTGCCGGACCTGCAGGTCTGGATCCGCGACCCCTGGACCGGCCGCCGGTACCGTGTGGACGGACTGTGGGCCGAGCAGCGACTCGTCCTCGAGGTCGACGGGCGGGACAAGTACGTCGGTCAGGAACTGCAGCGCGAGGCGGAGCGCGAGCACGCCCTGCGCCGGCTGGGGTACCGGGTCATCCGGGTGATGTGGAACGACGTGATCCGCGAATGGCCCCGCACACTGGCGCTGATCCGTGACGCCCTGGCCGCTTCCCCGCCCGTGTGACCATCCGGTCGCCGGATTTCTGGTGACACGGGAGGGGAAGCCGCGCCCCGGGTCCCGCTTCCCCGTCCGTGTGACCGGATGTAGCCCCGGCCGGTGGCCCGGCGAGGGGGGAAGCGGCCCGGCGCGTGGGGCGTGAGAGTCTGTTGTCCGTGAGAATGCGCCTGCTCGTTCCCGCCACGCTCGCGGTCCTCGCCCTGGTGGCCGCCGGCTGCACCAGCAAGGTCGGTGTCGCGGCGACGTACAACGGCCACACCATCACCGACTCGCAGGTCGCGAGCTACCTCACGACGGCGGCCCAGCCGGTGCAGTCCCAAGGCAACGGCGGGGCCACCGTCGAGGAGCCGGCGCGTACCTTCGTGCTGACCGTGATGCTGCAGGACCGGCTGTTCGACAAGATCTTGAACCGGCTGCCGGGCGGGCGGCCCAGCGAGGCCACGATCCAGGAACAGATCACCACGCAACTGGCCGGCAAGACTCCCGACCAGATCGCGCAGATGTACCACATCACCGGGTACACCGAGGCGTTCGTCAACCTGTTCGTGCGCGTCGTCGTGCTGAACCAGACCATCAGCGGGTTGGTGCAGCAGGGCACGGTGGACCCGACCTCGCTGCTGAAGAACCTCGACTTCCACGTGACGGTGAGCCCGCGGTACGGCACGTGGGACCCCAAGGCCTACGGGCTGGACGGCTCCGGCGGCGCGGGGGCCCCGGCCTTCGTGACCTTGAGATTCCCGGACGCGCAGCCGGCCCGGTGATGACCTCCGAGCTGCAGCGGGCGGTCGAGATCATGGACCGGCTGCGCTCACCCGGCGGCTGCCCGTGGGATGCGCAGCAGACCCACGAATCACTCACCCGCTACCTGCTCGAGGAGGCCTACGAGGTCCTCGAGGCGATCGAGACGAACGACCTGACCCTGCTGCGCGAGGAACTCGGCGACCTGCTGCTGCAGGTGCTGTTCCACGCCCGCATCGCACAGGAACTCCCGCCCGGCCAGGCGTTCGGCATCGAGGACGTCGCCGGCGACCTGACCGAGAAGCTGATCCGCCGCCACCCGCACGTCTTCGCCGACACGAACGTGCGGGACGTCGAGGAGCAGGTGGAACTGTGGGAGCGGCTCAAGGTCGCCGAGAAGGGCCGCACCTCCGCCACCGACGGCGTCCCGCTCGCCCAGCCCGCGCTCGCGCTGGCCGCCAAGCTCGTCGACCGGGCCCGCCACGCGCATCTGGAGCCCCACCCCGGGCCGACGGACGACATCGGCGAGCGGCTGCTGGCCGTCGTCGCGGACGCGGTCGAGCGGGGGGTCGACCCCGAGGCCGCGCTGCGCCGTACCGCCCGCGCCTACCGGGACGCGATGATCGCCGACGAAGGAGCAGCACCGCGATGACGCTCGCCGGGAACCGCCCGCACACCCCCAAACAGGCCGGCGAGCGCGAGACGCTCACCGGGTTCCTCGACCACTATCGCGCCACGCTCGCCCTCAAGTGCGAAGGCCTGACCCCCGAACAACTCGCCGAGCGGGCCGTGCCGCCGTCGTCACTGTCGCTGCTCGGCCTGGTGCGGCACATGGGCGAGGTGGAGAAGGGCTGGTTCCGCGCCTTCGCGGGCGAGCCGACCGAGTGGCGCTACAGCACCGACGACGACCCTGACGGCGACTTCGACGGCACGGTCGGCACGCAGGAGTGCGTCGACGACGCGTTCGCCTACTGGCAGGGCGAGGTCGGGCACGCCCGCGAGATCGTGGCCGGAGCGCGCGACCTCGACGAGACGCTCTATCGCGAGCGCAGCGACACCACCCACTCGCTGCGGTGGATCCTGGTCCACATGATCGAGGAGTACGCGCGCCATTGCGGGCACGCCGACCTGCTGCGCGAGCGGATCGACGGTGTGACGGGGGACTGATCACGGCGGGGCTGCCCGGCCCGCGACGGGTCGCCGGATAGGCTCGGCAGGTTCTGGTCGCACGACGAAAGGCATCCCCGTGGCCACCATCGAGGCCCTGGCCGCCCGCGAGATCCTCGACTCCCGCGGGAACCCCACCGTCGAGGTCGAGGCACTGCTCGACGACGGCACGGCGGCGCGCGCGAGCGTGCCGAGCGGCGCGTCGACCGGACGGTTCGAGGCTGTCGAGTTGCGCGACGGCGGCACGCGTTATGGCGGCAAGGGCGTCACGGTCGCGGTGGCCGCGGTCGGGGACACCATCGAGCCCGAACTCGTCGGCTACGAGGCGAGTGACCAGCGGCTGGTCGACCAGCGGTTGCGCGACCTGGACGGCACGCCGGACAAGTCGCGCCTGGGGGCGAACGCGATCCTGGGCGTGAGCCTCGCGGTGGCGAAGGCCGCCGCGAGCAGCGCCGGGCTGCCGCTGTGTCGCTACCTCGGCGGCCCGAACGCCCACCTGCTGCCGGTCCCCATGATGAACATCCTCAACGGCGGGGCGCACGCCGACTCCAACGTCGACGTCCAGGAGTTCATGATCGCGCCGATCGGCGCCGCCACCTTCGCCGAGGCGCTGCAGCAGGGCACCGAGGTGTATCACGCCCTGAAGTCCGTCCTCAAGGCCAAGGGGCTGGCCACCGGGCTCGGCGACGAGGGCGGCTTCGCGCCCGACCTCGAGTCCAACCGCGCGGCGCTGGACCTGATCGTCGAGGCGATCCGAGCCGCCGGGCTCACCCCGGGCCTGGACATCGCGCTCGCCCTGGACGTCGCGGCCAGCGAGTTCCACACCGCGGACGGCTACCGGTTCGAGGGTGCCACGAAGACGGCAGCCCAGCTGTCGGCCTACTACGTCGACCTGGTCGACTCGTACCCGATCGTCTCGCTCGAGGACCCGCTCGACGAGCAGGACTGGGACGGCTGGGTCGCCCTCACCGGCGAGCTCGACGAGAAGGTCCAACTCGTCGGCGACGACCTGTTCGTCACCAACCCCGAACGGCTGCAGCGCGGCATCGACATTGCCGCGGCGAACGCGCTGCTGGTGAAGGTGAACCAGATCGGCACCCTGACCGAGACCTTCGACGCTGTCGATCTGGCGCACCGGCACGGCTACAAGTGCATGATGAGCCACCGCTCGGGCGAGACCGAGGACACCACCATCGCCGACCTCGCGGTCGCCACCAACTGCGGGCAGATCAAGACCGGCGCCCCGGCCCGCAGCGAGCGGGTCGCCAAGTACAACCAGTTGCTGCGCATCGAGGAGGAGTTGGACGACGCGGCGCGCTACGCGGGCGCCGCGGCCTTCCACCGCTTCACCCCGGGCGCGGCCGGGTGAGGGCGCGCGCCCGCCGTCCGCGGCGCGCGGTCACCGGCCGGGCGCTGGTCCTCGGAACGGTCGTCATCGTCCTGCTCGTCCTGCTCGCCTCCCCGCTGAGCCGGTACTTCAACAGCCGCAGCGCGCTGACGCAGGCACACCAGCAGTTGCGCTCCGACCAGCAGGAACTCGCCCGGCTGCGCAGCCAGAAGGCGCAGTGGTCCGATCCGGGCTACGTGCAGCAGCAGGCACGCCAGCGCCTGCAACTGGCGATGCCCGGCGACACCGTCTACGTCGTCGTCGACAAGGGCGCCAAGACCGAGATCGAGAAGACGACGCTCCCCAACGGCGGGTCCGCCGCGTCCGGATCGTGGAACACCCGCATCTGGGCGTCGGTACAGCACGCGAGCCGGTGATGCCCGCCGACCGGGCGGGCGCCGACGACCCGGCCGCCGGCGTCCCGGCTGTCGACGTCCCGGCCACCGACCCTTCCGCCGCCGACCGGCGGGTCGTCGCGGCGCAACTCGGCAGGGCGCCGCGGGCGATGCGCGCCGTGGCGCACCGCTGCCCGTGCGGCAACCCCGACGTCGTCGAGACCGCGCCGCGGCTGGCCGACGGCACGCCCTTCCCGACGCTGTACTACCTCACCTGTCCGCGCGCGGCCTCCGCGGTCGGCACGCTCGAGGCGTCCGGGCTGATGCGCGAGATGACGCAGCGGCTGCGGACGGACGCGGACCTCGCGGCCGGCTACGAACGGGCGCACCGCGCGTATCTCGCGCGCCGTGAGCAGATCTGCCCGGTCGGCGAGATCGCCGGGGTGAGCGCCGGCGGGATGCCCGACCGGGTCAAGTGCCTGCACGTGCTGGTCGCGCATTCCCTCGCCGCCGGGCCGGGCGTGAACCCGCTCGGGGACGAGGCGCTGGCCCGGCTGCCCCAGTGGTGGGCCGGCGGGCCGTGCGTGGAGCCGGCATGAGGGTCGCGGCGATCGACTGCGGCACCAACTCGATCCGGCTGCTGGTAGCGGACCGGGCCGACGGGGGGCTGCGGGACGTGACGCGCGAGATGCAGGTCGTGCGCCTCGGCCAGGGCGTGGACCGGACCGGGCTGCTGGCCGCCGACGCGCTGGAGCGCACCCGGGTGGCGCTCGCCGGCTACGCGGCCACGATCGCCCGCCTGGGGGCGCAGTCCGTCCGCATGGTCGCCACCAGCGCGACCAGGGACGCGCGCAACCGGGACGAGTTCGTCGCCATGGTCCGCGCGACCCTCGGCGCCGACCCGGAGGTGATCGCGGGCGCGGAGGAGGCGCGGCTGTCGTTCGCGGGTGCGGCCTCGGTGCTGCCCGAGGGCGGGGGCGCCGTGCTGGTCGCGGACATCGGGGGCGGCTCCACGGAACTGGTGCTCGGCGACGGCAACGGCGTGA
>SCQZ01000193.1 GCA_004299665.1 Jatrophihabitans sp. | reverse complement strand
GCTCAGCGCCGGGTCACCCGGGGCCGTCGCCACCGCAGGGGCCGACACCAGCCCGGGCGTGTCGCCGCAGACCTGCGGCACGATCCGCCACTGGGCGCTCTGCACACAGCCGTTCTGCACCCCGCCGCAGGTACCCCAGGTCAGGTTCCAGTTGCCCGCGTTGTCCGTCGTGGCCTGCACGTTGGTCGGCGCGGCCGGGCCCTCGACGCTGGTCCGCACCGGCACCGGTGTGGAGGGCGTGCCCTGGCCGTTGATGTACGCGGTCACCACCAGGGAGTACTGGGTGTCCGGGAACAGGCCGGTGAGGATCACCCCGGTGCTGCCCTGCACCGTCACGGCCCCCGGCGACGGCGGCGCCTGGCCGGAGGTGACGGTCGCGGTGACCGTGTAGGTCGAGGGCAGGCAGTCCTGTGGGGTCAGCCTCGGGTACGTCCAGCTCAGCTGCACCGACCGTGACCCGCGCTCGTCCAGCTGGACGACGGGCGGGTGCGGCACCTGCGACACCTTCGCGCAGTCGATCTTCTCGTTGATCGGTGTGGACGGCGTCGGCGCGTTCGTCGGCGGCTGGGTCGGCTTGGTGTGCGGGGGCTGGTCGGCGTGCAGGCCCGCCAGGGACGGGCCGTTCGGGCTCACCGAGATCGCGCTGCGCTTGTCGACGACGACCGGCTTCGCACTGCCGTCGGTGAAGATCGTCAGCGCCAGGTCGTGCTGGGGGGCGTTGACGATCGCGCGCGCGCCGCGGACGATCACCGCGGCACCCTCGAAGTGGTTGGCGCGCTCGACCGAGGTCAGCGGGTACTCGGCCCGGCCGGGGACGGCTCCGGCGGCGCCGGAAAGGGTGATCCGCCACAGCCGGCCGGTGGCGGTGTCCATCGTGTACAGCGCCCCCTCGCTCACCCCGGGCGGGATCAGCTGGGCCTGCGGCGGCAGGTCGGCGATGCGGTGCACCGCCGCGTGGGCGCCGTCGGGTCCGGCGGTCACCAGCGACCAGCCCGCCGTGTCGAGGACCAGGAACGCGAAGCCGGCCCGGTCGCCGTGGGCCGGCAGGATGCGCGTCGGGTCCTGCAGCCCGGACAGCCGCGCGTGGCGCGTGGCGGCGGCGGGCGAGTAGACGTCCAGCCCCGCCCGCGAGAGCACCGCGACGGTGCCCCCGCCGTCCGCGGCGGGTCCGGACGCGATGGCGGCCGCCCCGGAGACCGAGCCGTGCGAGGAGGGCTGCAGTTCGACGCCCGGCCTGCTGCCCGAGGGCAGGTGCAGCTGCCAGATCGAGCGGTGCGAGGCGTTCCCGGTGAGGATCCACAGGTCGCCGTCGGCGCTGGTGGCGGTGGTGCCGACGTCGGTGGTGCCCTGGTCGAACTCGAAGGTCGCCCGGGCTCGCGTGCTGCGCTGGGTCGCGGAGGTCACCGTCGACTCGCTGACGAGGTACACGGCGGTGCGATCGGCCGACGACTGGACGATGTAGGCCAGCTGGCCCGCCGGAACGGCCGCGGCCGTGCTCTTCGGCAGCGGGGGCAGCTGGACCCCGCCGCCGGTTCCCTTGAGGACGAAACCGGTCGAGTCGAGCATGTTGAACTCGCCGGTCGCCGTGTTCAGCAGCAGGGTGCGGTTGTCCAGCGGGACGACGTGCAACTGGTCGGAGGCGGTCGCGGACACCTGGTTGAAGGCGTTCACCAGCTGGACCGTCGGCTTGCCGCTGGCCAGGTCGACGGCGACCGGCGCGGTGGCGTCGTCGATGTACACCGAGCCGTAGAACAGGTCGAACGCCCGGGCGGTGTCGGGGCGGGCGAGGAACGAGGCGGCCGCGATCGCCCCGGCCACGACGACCAGCGCGGTGACCAGCGCGATCGCCTGCCGGCGGCTGGGGACCGCGGCTGCGGCGCGTGCCGGATCGGGACGGAACCCGGCGCGTGAGCCACCGCGCCCCGATCGTCCTGACACCGTGCTCGCTTCCTGTTTCCTCGTGCGCGTAACCGGTTCTGCACACCGGACATTCGGTGCAGCTCAGGGTATCCGAAAGGTCCGGCCGGTCGTGTCACATCGACATCGCGTCCGGGCACCCGCGACCCGCGCGGCCCGGTGCCCCCGTCGTGGCGCCGAGGAACTATTCTTCGTGCGGTAGTCGGCGACCGGAGCAAGCGGGAGGCATTGTGACCACGACGGCTGAGCCCACCTCGGTGCCCGAGCCGGCCGGACCCGCACCCATCGAGGCGCGACCCTTCCCGGTGCGCCAGATGGAGAAGGGGTCGATGTTCAGCCAGGTGCTGCGCACCACCGACCCCAAGATGATCGGCCGGATGTACCTGGTCACGTCGCTGACGTTCTTCATGGTCGGCGGCGTGATGGCGCTGCTGATGCGCGCCGAACTCGCCCGTCCCGGCCTGGAGTTCTTGTCGCTGGAGCAGTTCAACCAACTGTTCACCATGCACGGCACCGTGATGCTGCTGTTCTTCGCGACCCCCATCGTGTTCGCGTTCGCCAACCTGGTGCTGCCGCTGCAGATCGGCGCCCCGGACGTCGCCTTCCCCCGGCTGAACGCCTTCTCGTACTGGCTGTACCTGTTCGGCGCGGTGACCGCGATGTCGGGCTTCCTGGTCCCCGGCGGCGCCGCCGACGCCGGCTGGACGATGTACACGCCGCTGTCCAACGCCGTGAACTCGCCCGGCGTCGGCACCGACCTGTGGATCTTCGGCCTGGGGCTGTCCGGCCTGGGGACCATCCTGGGCGCCGTCAACATGGTCTCGACCGTCATCACGATGCGCGCGCCGGGCATGACGATGTTCCGGATGCCGATCTTCACCTGGAACATCCTGGTCACCAGCTTGCTGATCCTGCTCGTGTTCCCGATCCTGACCGCCGCGCTGCTCGTGCTGTGGGTCGACCGGCACCTCGGGGCCAAGGTGTTCGACGCCGACAACGGCGGGGCGATGCTCTGGCAGCACCTGTTCTGGTTCTTCGGCCACCCCGAGGTCTACATCATCGCGGTGCCGTTCTTCGGCATCATCACCGAAGTCATCCCGGTCTTCAGCCGCAAGCCGCTGTTCGGCTACAAGGGCATGGTGCTGGCGACGTTCTCGATCTCGGCGCTGTCGATGACGGTGTGGGCGCACCACATGTTCGTCACCGGCGCGG
>SCQZ01000192.1 GCA_004299665.1 Jatrophihabitans sp. | reverse complement strand
CCAGTGGGGCCGGCCGTCGTGCGCGGCCGCGATCTGCTCCACGGCCCGGAAGTACGGCTCGTGGTCGCGGCGGTGGTACTGGTGCACGGCCACGTACCCGCTCTCGCGGCCGTGGGCCGTCGAGAGCCAGAGGTCGTCGGCGGCGGCGAAACGCACCTCGACCGGGAAGCCGATCCGCTCCCCGGACCGATCCAGCCAGCGTTCGACCTCGGCCAGCACCTCCGGGACCGCGGCTCGGGGCATCGCGTACTCCATCTCGCGGAACACGACCCGGCGCGGCGAGGCGAACACCCGGTAGGAGCGGTCGACGTAGTCGCGCGCCGACAGCGCGCGCGCCGCGATCGCATTGGCCCGCGGGATGAGCGACGGCCGCCGGGTCGTCACCCTGTTGATCGCGTCGAAGACGGTGTTGGACAAGAACTCGTCGTCCAGTGCGGTGCGCCACCGGGGGACGGGCTGCAGCGCCGTCCCGGGCAGCACCTTGTTGTTGCGCTTGGTCAGCACCCTGCGGGTGTGCGGGAACCAGTAGAACTCGAAGTGGTCGTTGGTCTCGACGCTCTCGTCGAGGTCGGCCAGCACCTCGTCCAGTGCCGCCGGCGCCTCCGCGGCGGCCAGGGCGAAGCGCGGCTCGCACTGCAGCGTGACCGCGGTGATCACCCCGAGCGCACCGAGGCCGACGGCCGCGGCCGCGAACAGGTCCGGGTCGCTTCCGGCGTCCACGTCGCGCACCGAACCGTCGGCGAGCACGAGTTGCAGCGCGCGCACCTGGGTGGCGATCCCACCGAGCTTGCGGCCGGTGCCGTGGGTCCCGGTGGAGATCGCACCGGAGATCGTCTGCACGTCGATGTCGCCGAGGTTGCTCATGGACAGCCCGAGGGACCACAGCGACTCGTTCAGGGCGCGCAGCCGGGTACCGGCCAGGACGGTGACCAGCCCGGTCTCGGCGTCCGCGCCCAGGATCCCGGAGAGGCGGTCGAGGCGCAGTTGCACCCCCTCGGTCCGGCCGACGGCCGTGAAGGAGTGGCCCGCGCCGATGGCCTTGACTGTCCCGCCGCGCTCGGCGGCGCGCACGACGGCGTCCTGGACCCCCGCCACCGAGGACGGCGTCTGCACCGTGACCTCGGCGCTGACCGTTCCGGACCAGTTGCGCCACGTGCTGCGCGAGCCCCGGTCCGTCATGGCGCACCCATCAGATCGTGTGGTGGGCGATGTCGTTCCAGCCCGCGACCTCCTGCGGCTTGCGAGGCGCCGGGCCGACATAGCGGGCCGAGGGCCGCACCAGCTTGCCGGCGCGCTTCTGTTCCATGATGTGCGCCGACCAGCCGGCCGTCCGCGCGGAGGAGAACACCGCCGGCATCATGTGCGGCGGGACCTCGGCGAAGTCGAGGATCACCGCCGCCCAGAACTCGACGTTCGTCTCGATCGGGCGCTCCGGGCGCCGCTCGCGCAGTTCGGCCAGGGCGGCCTGCTCCAGCGCCTGGGCGGCCTCGAAGCGGGCCGCCCCCAGTTCCTGGCAGGTGCGCCGCAGCACCCGGGCGCGCGGGTCCTCGGCACGGTAGACGCGGTGGCCGAACCCCATCAGCCGCTCGCCGCGGTCGAGGATGTTCCGCACGACCCTGACGGCGTCCCCGGTCCGCTCGACCTCCGCGATCATCGGCAGCACCCGCGCCGGCGCGCCGCCGTGCAGCGGGCCGCTCATCGCACCGATCGCGCCGGACATGGCCGCCGCGACGTCCGCGCCCGTCGAGGCGATGACGCGGGCGGTGAAGGTCGAGGCGTTCATGCCGTGCTCGGCCGCCGAGACCATGTAGGCGTCCACCGCCCTGACGTGGCGCGGGTCCGGTTCACCGCGCCAGCGGACCATCATCCGCTCGATGATCGTGGTGCACTGGTCGATCCGCGACTGCGGCACCGCCGGGTTCGCCAGGCCGCGCGCCGACTGTGCGACGTACGACAGCGCCATGACCGCCGCGCGCGCGAGTTGCTCGCGCGCCTCGTCGTCGGTGATGTCCAGCAGCGGGCGGTAGCCCCAGATGGGGGAGAGCATCGCCAGGCCGGCCTGGACGTCGACCCGGACGTCGCCGGTGTGGACCGGGATGGGGAACGGCTCGGCCGGCGGCAGGCCGGGGCCGAACTTGCCGTCGACCAGCAGCGCCCAGACGTTGCCGAAGGTGACCTTGCCGACGAGGTCCTCGATGTCGACGCCGCGGTAGCGCAGCGACCCGCCGTCCTTGTCGGGCTCGGCGATCTCGGTCTCGAAGGCGATGACGCCCTCGAGGCCAGGGCTGTAGTCGGTGTTGTTCATGCGCGCCATTCTGCCCGGTCCGCACCGCGGTACCGCGGGTGACCGCGCCGGGCCTGCCACAATGGCCGCTGATGATCGATCCTTCCGGACTGCGCCGCAGCTACGAGCGCGACCGGCTGCCCGACGGTGCGGCGCCGGCCGACTGGCTGGTGCTGTTCGCGGACTGGTTCGCCGACGCCGTGGCCACGCTGACCCACACCGAGGCCAACGCGATGCAACTGGCGACCTCGGACGCCGACGGCCGTCCGAGCGTGCGCACCGTGCTGCTCAAGGGCTTCGACGCGCGCGGTGTCGTCTTCTTCACCAACTCCGGCTCGGCCAAGGGATCGGACCTGGCGCAGCGCCCGTACGCCGCCGCGGTGCTGGCGTGGGTGCCGCGCGAGCGGCAGGTGCGCCTGCAGGGGCCGTGCGCCCCGGTGCCGCGCGCCGAGACGCAGGCGTACTGGGCGACGCGCCCGCGCGGGTCGCAACTCGGCGCCTGGGCCTCCCCGCAGTCCCGGGTGGTGTCCTCGCGGGACGTGCTCGAGGAGGCGGGGCGCGCGATGACCGAACGGTTCGCCGGGCAGGACGTCCCGCTGCCGCCGTTCTGGGACGGGTACCGGATCGAGCCCGAGGCGGTGGAGTTCTGGCAGGGGCGCCCCGACCGGATGCACGACCGGCTGCGCTACCGCCGGGACGGCGACGGCTGGGTGATCGAGCGACTCGCCCCGTGAGCGACGCCGCCGCGCCGTACTGACTACGGTCGGCGGAGTGGGCCTGACCGGACGCCAGTTCCTGATCCGCGCGGCGGACGCCGAGGCGACCGTCGTGGAGGTGGGTGCCGGGCTGCGGCGCTTCGCCGTCGGCGGCGTCGACGTGAGCGCCACCTACCCCGACGGCGTGCTGGCGCCGAAGTGCTGCGGCGGCGTGCTGGTGCCGTGGCCCAACCGGCTGCGGGGTGGGCGCTACCGGTTCGGCGGGGAGCAGTTCCAGCTCGCGCTCACCGAGCCCGCGGCCGGAAACGCGATCCACGGTCTGGGTCGCTGGGAGCGCTGGGAGGTCGTCGGACACGAGCCGTCACGCGTGACGCTCGGGCTGGACGTCGTCCCGCAGAGCGGCTGGCCCTTCGAGGTGCGCGTGGAGGTGACGTACGCGCTCGGTGCCGACGGGCTGGGCGTCACGCTGGCGGCGACGAACACCGGGGAGCGCCCGGCGCCGTTCGGGGCGGGCTGCCACCCGTACCTGTCCACCCGGGGCGCAGCGCTGGCCGACGTGGTGCTGACGGTCCCGGCCGAGCGGCACGTCGTCGTCGACGCGGCGCAGATCCCGGTGCGGACCGAACCGGTGGCGGGCGGGGACTTCGACTTCCGCGCCGGGCGGGTGCTGGGCGGGCAGCGGCTGGACGACGGCTTCACGGCCCTGACCGGGCGTGAGGCCCGGGTCGACGGGCCGCACGGGGGCGCGCGGCTCTGGTTCGACGACTCGGTGCGGTACCTGCAGGCATTCACCGTCGAGGACCTCGCCGGCGGCGGGCCGGCGGTGGCGCTGGAGCCGATGACCTGCGCCGCCGACGCCTTCAACTCCGGGGACGGGCTGGTGGTGCTGGAGCCGGCGCAGTCCTTCGCGTTCGCGTGGGGGATCGCGCCGGCGTAGGGCCGGCCGGGCGCGGGCAGACTGGCCGCATGCAGCTGACGAAGTTCACGCACGCCTGCGTGCGTCTCGACGACGGCGACCGGTCACTGGTGATCGATCCGGGGGTGTTCTCCGAGGTCGGGACCGCGCTGGAGGGCGCGGCCGCCGTGCTGATCACGCACGAGCACGCCGACCACGTCGACACCGAGAAGGTGATCGCCGCCGCGCGCCGCGATCCCCGGCTGCGGGTGTGGGCAGCGGGACCGGCCGCGGCGGCGCTCGGCGTGCTCGGTGAGCAGGTGGTGGCCGTCGGGCCGGGCGAGTCCTTCGACGCCGCCGGCTTCGCGGTCCGGACCTTCGGCGGCCAGCACGCGCTGATCCACCCGCTGATCCCGGTCGTGGCGAACGTCGGGTTCTGGATCGAGGGCGTCTATCACCCGGGGGACTCGTTCACGGTGCCCGACGCACCCGTCGGGACGCTGTTGCTTCCCACGAACGCACCGTGGTCCAAGGCGAGCGAGGTGATCGACTTCGCGATCGCCGTGCGCGCCCCGCGAACCTTCCAGATCCACGACTCGCTGGTCACGCCGGTGTACGCCGGGATCGTCGAGGGTCACCTGCAGCGCATCGCCGGTCCGTTCGGGACCGCGTTCACCCACCTTGACCCGGGGGCGACCGTCACGCTGTGACGGACAGGTCGAAGGCGCGCCACATCGCGGCGTAGGGCCCCGCCGCGGCGAGCAGCTCCGCGTGCGAGCCCGTCTCCAGGACCCGCCCGGACCCCATGACCACGATCCGGTCCGCGCCGCGGGCCGTCTGCAGCCGGTGCGCGATGACGACCGTCGTGCGCCGCCCGCTCAGGTGCGCCATCGCGGCGCTCACGCGGGCCTCGGTCGCCAGGTCCAGGTTCGCCGTCGCCTCGTCCAGCAGTAGCAGGGCCGGGTCGACCAGTTCGGCCCGGGCCAGCGCGATCAGCTGCCGCTGCCCGGCCGACAGCGAGGCTCCCCGCTCGCTGATCGGCTGGTGGTAGCCGCCGGGCAGCGTCGCGATGAACTCGTGCGCCCCGACCGCCCGGGCCGCGGCCTCCACCGCCGCGTCCGTGGCGTCCGGCCGGCCGTAGGCGATGTTGTCGCGGATCGACCCGGAGAACAGGAACGGTTCCTGCGGGACCAGCCCCAGCTGCCGCCGGTACGCGCTCAGGTCGAGGGTGCGCAGGTCGTGCCCGTCGACCCGCACGCTGCCCTGCTGCGGGTCGTAGAACCGCGCCAGCAGCTTGAGCGCCGTCGACTTGCCCGCGCCGGTCTCGCCGACGAGCGCGACGGTCTCGCCGGGGGCGATGTACAGGTCCATCCCGCGCAACGCCTCCGGCGCGACGGCCGGCACCGGCTCGTGCGGCAGGCGCGGGTCCAGCGGCCCGCGCGGCGCGGCGGCCGGGCGCCGGGGCGCCGTCGGGTAGGCGAAGCGCACCCCTTCGATCCGGACCTCGCCGCGCAGCCGGGGCCGAGCGAGCGGCCGTGGCGCCTCCGGGGTCAGCGTCGTCAACCGCATGAGTTCGGCGATCCGGCCGACCGAGACCCGGGTCTGCTGCCACGAGTCGAAGACCTGCGACAGCTGCTGGATCGGCGAGAAGAACATCGTGATGTACAGCAAGAAGGCGATCAGCGCTCCGGGGGTGAGCTCGCCGCGCGCGATGAGCGCGGCGCCCGCGCCGAGCACGATCACGTCCGCGCACGCGGACAGGAACTGCACGAACGGGAAGTAGATCGCCACGAGGCGCTGCGCCGCGACGCGCGAGTCCAGGTAACTTTCCCCGAGGCGGTGGAACCGGGCGATCGTGTGCGGTTCGTGCGCGAACGCCTGGGCCTCGCGCACGCCGGACAGGCTCTCCTGGAAGTCGGCGTTGACGACGGCGATCCGCTCGCGGGACAGGTCGTACAGCCGCGCCGCCCGGCGACGGAAGATCACCGTCGCGGCGGCGAGGGGGACGACCACCGTCAGGGTGAGCAGGCCGAGCACCAGGTTGATCAGCAGCAGCGCGGCACCGACGCCGACGAAGGTCACCAGCGACACCAGCGCGGCGAGCAGCCCGTTCTCGATCAACGACTCGAACTGGTCGACGTCGGTCGTCATCCGGGTCATGATGCGCCCGGCCATCTCGCGCTCGTAGTAGTCCAGCGAGAGGCGCTGCAACTGCGCCCACACGCGCACCCGCAGCGAGAGCATGACCCGTTCCGCGGTGCGGCCGGTCACGAAGGTCTCCGCGATCTGGTCCGACAGGTCGGCGAGCGTGACGGCGAGGAAGACGGCGGACGCGGCGAACAGCACCCCGCGCGAACCGGTCATCACCCCGTCGTCGATGCCGATCTTGGTCAGCACCGGGCCGGCGAGCCCGGCGAGGGCGTCGAGCACCACCAGCGCCAGCCCGAGCAGCAGCGGGCGGCGGAACTCGCGGACCAGGCTGCGCAGCGAGAAGCGCGGATCGGCCGGGGCGTCGACGTCCGCGCCGACGTCGGCGTCGTCGCGGACCGGCCGCAGCGCCGCCACCCGGGCCAG